>MUNB01000229.1 GCA_002154345.1 Streptomyces griseus | reverse complement strand
CCGCCGCCTCGGTGGCCGGGGTCGCTGGTGGTGATGCACTGCACCCGCAGCGCGGCCCCGGCCACCGAGGCGGCGGTACGCCGGATCGTGCCGGAGCTGCGCGAGCGCGGCTACCGCTTCGTGAAGGTGTCGGAGCTGATGGAGGACGGCGCCCGGTAGGGCGACAGGCTCCGACCGCCGGCAACGGCACGCGTCGTGGGCGTCGCGGGCGTCGTGTCGCGTCCGAGCTGTGGGCCGATCTCGGTGCGGGACGAGACTCCCGGCTTCCGCGGTCCGGGCTGAACGGCGGTGCAAGGGCTGCGAACTGGCGGGGCCGGTCACGGTCGGTAGAGCATTTCGATCACACCCCCGGCGATCAGAGCCCACGCCCCGACACCGATCAGCCACCACGAGTCGCTGACAGCCCCGGCCGGGATCAGAAGCACGGCGGCGAGAAACAGGGCGTACTCGGTGTGCCGCACGCCCCGGGTGAGATCCGTATCCTTCACCCGATCGGCCGCAGGGCCGGCGCGCACCGGTGAGAGATGCGGACACGGAAGCTGTTTCGGGATCCCATGCCATGACCCTAGGCACGGCAGGGGGCGAACGGCAGTGCCTGGTGTCGAGAACGGCGTCAAGGTTGTCTATCGTCTTCCAGTGCGAACAAAAGTGGTGCCCGCCCGCAGCGCGGAGGGCTTGAGGTGGTGACGCCGCAGTGGCCGCGTCTTCGCCATCCGGCGCAGGTGGTCGTGGCCGGCTTCGCCGCGGCGGTCGTGGCCGGGGCCGGCCTGCTGATGCTGCCGGTGGCCAAGACCGGGCCTGGTTGGGCCGGTGTGCTGGAGGCGTTGTTCACCTCGACCTCCGCAGTGTGTGTGACGGGTCTGATCGTGGTGGACACACCCGGGTACTGGACCGGTTTCGGGCAGGCGGTGATCCTGGGTCTCATCCAGGTGGGCGGCTTCGGCATCATGACCTTCGCCTCCCTGCTGGTTCTGCTGGTCTCCCACCGCTTCGGCCTCAAGGCACGCATGACGGCCGCGGCGGAGACCAAGACCCTGGGGCTGGGCGACGTCCGCTCGGTCGTGACCGGTGTGGTCAAGGTCAGCCTGCTGCTGGAGGCGGTCATCGCGCTGGCCCTGGCCCTGCGGTTCGCCACCGCTTACAACGAGTCCTGGCCCCGGGCTCTGTGGCTGGGTGTCTTCCACGCCGTCTCGGCTTTCAACAACGCCGGATTCGCCCTGTACTCCGACAGCCTGATGGGCTTCGTCACCGATCCCTGGATCTGCCTGCCCATCGCCCTGGCGGTCATCGCCGGCGGGCTTGGCTTCCCCGTTCTGTTCGAGCTGCGCCGCCGGTTCCGCAAGCCACGCGGCTGGTCCCTGCACACCAAGATCGTGCTGTGGGCCACGGGGGTCTTCCTGATCGGCGGCAGCGCCTTCATCACCGCGCTCGAATGGTCCAACCCCGCCACCCTGGGGCCCCTGGACGCGCCCGGGAAACTGCTGGCCGGGTTCTTCCAGGGCGTCATGCCCCGCACCGCCGGGTTCAACAGCCTCGACACCTCCCAGATGAACCCCGCGAGCTGGCTGGGCACCGACGTGCTGATGTTCATCGGCGGAGCCAGCGCCGGAACCGCCGGCGGCATCAAGGTCACCACCTTCGCCGTGCTGTTCTTCGTCATATACGCCGAGATCCGCGGCGAAGGGGCGGTCAACATCTTCCACCGCCGCCTGCACGGCGATCTCCAGCGCCAGGCCCTGACCGTGGTGCTCCTGTCCGTGGCCGCCGTCGCCGTTACCACCATGGCCTTCATGGTCTTCTCCGACCACAGCCTGGACCAGTCACTGTTCGAGGTCACGTCCGCGTTCGCCACTGTCGGCCTGTCCACCGGCATCACCGCCGACCTCCCCGTCGGGTTGCAGCTGCTGCTGATCGCCTTGATGTTCATCGGTCGGCTCGGCCCCATCACCGTCGCCTCCGCGCTCGCCCTGCGCACCCGCGTCCGCCTCTACGACCTCCCCGAGGAGAGACCCATCATTGGCTAGGAAATCCACCCCCAGGAAGCGCCGTACGGAGTCGCGTGGCTCCGTCGTCGTCATCGGCCTGGGGCGCTTCGGCCGCTCCCTGGCCCTGGAACTCGTCGACGAGGACACCGAAGTCCTCGGCATCGACGAGAACGCCGAAGTCGTGCAGGCCCTCTCCGGCTCCCTCACCCATGCCGTGCGGGCCGACTCGACCAAGGAGGACGCCCTCCGGCAGCTCGGTGTCCACGAGTTCGACCGTGCCGTCGTCGCCATCGGCACCGACCTCGAAGCCAGCATCCTCACCGCCTCGCTGCTGGTCTCCTTCGGCATCGACAACGTCTGGGCCAAGGCCATCAGCGAAGCCCACGGCCGCATCCTCACCCAGCTCGGCGTCCACCACGTCGTCTATCCCGAACACGACATGGGCCAGCGCGTTGCCCACCTCGTACGGGGCCGCATGCTGGACTACATCGAGTTCGAGGACGACTTCGCCATGGTCAAGACCAGCCCGCCCGCCGACATCATCGGGCTGCCCCTGGCCAACAGCGCCGTCCGAACCCGCTACGGCGTCACGGTCGTCGCGATCAAGCGCCCCGGCGAGGGCTTCACCTACGCCACCGCCGAGACCGTCGTCGAGGCGGACGACACCATCATCGTGGCCGGACGGACCCGAGCGACCGAACGCTTCAGCGAGCTCCAGTAGAACCTGTCCCGACAACGACCCCGCAGCGCGCCAGTCCGTGCGATCCCGAGCTCAGCACCTCGCCGTGCGCTTCAGGGACTTCCAAGGGATCACCCTCGCCGTGGCGATCACCGTCCTCATCGCCATGGCCCATCCCTCGCCCTGCTGCCGCACCGCTCACCCTCGCCGGTCGCCGCCTCCAAGCCTCGTCCGCACCGGCGACCACGGGCCTGTTTCCGCGAGTCCTGAGAGACTCACCCCATGATCATCGAACGTGCGTACGCAAACGTGGCCTCGTACGACCGGTCGGAGTGGCCCTGGTCCGTGCCGTGTGTGCGTCAGCTGCTGGAGGAGGGACTGCGGATCACCACGCCGGTGACCTTTCTCGTCGGCGAGAACGGCTCGGGAAAGTCCACCCTGGTGGAGGCCATCGCCGAGGGCTTCGGTCTGGACTCCTGGGGTGGCTCCCACGACTGGCGCTACGCCAGCCATCGGCCCAAATCGGTGCTGGGTGAGCGGATCCGGCTCGACGCGACTGCGTACGGCCGGCGCATGATGGGCAGCTGGTCAGCCCGTAAGGGGTTCTTCCTGCGCGCCGAGACGGCGCTGGACGCCCTGGACCGGGAAGGATTCACACCGGACTCGGTCAGTCACGGCGAGGGCTTCCTCGCCGCGTTCCGGGGCAAGTTCTTCCGGCCGGGGCTCTATGTGATGGACGAGCCGGAAGCCGCGCTGTCGTTCTCCTCCTGCCTGGAACTGCTCGGCCACATCGACCAACTGGTGAAGAACGGTGGCCAGGTCATCTGCGCCACCCACTCTCCCCTCCTGACCGCTTTTCCCGGCGCGGACATCGTGGAGATCGGCGAGCACGGCATGCGCCGCGCGGCCTGGAGCGACTTGGCTCTGGTCGATCACTGGCGCCGCTACCTGGCCGACCCGCAGTCCTATCTGCGGCATGTTCTCGACTGAACCGGTTGCGGGAGCTCTCAGCCGGAACAGGCCGTGCGGCCCGCCTCCTGCCAGGCGCAGACCGGGCAGAGCGTGGCGCCCTTCGTCGACTCCGGATACTCGGTCGGCTCGCGGCACAGCACGCACTCGGCGTACGGAGGGCCCTCGGCGGCTCCGGCGGGCGGGGCGGGCGCGATCGGTCCCGGGGCCTCGCAGTACGAACCGTGCGTGTCGTCCGTGTCCACGTCCACGAGCCTACTCATCCGCCCGGCTCATCCGCGCCGGGCGGCGAGCCGGCAGACCGCGAGCGCCACCGCCCCGGCGAGGGCCGCCGCCCCGAGCAGGGCCAGGGCGGGCGGCTGGAACGTCCCGGTCCGTGATCCCGTGACCAGGGCGGTGACCGCGTAACGCGCCGGGGATCCGGTGGTCACCAGCGCCAGGAGCGAGCCGAGCACCGCCGCCGCCACGGACCAGCCCCGGCGGACCGTCACCGGACGGCTGCTGAGCGCCCCCACGACCGCGCCCAGCAGGACGCAGCACAGGGCGGCCGCCAGTCCGGCGAGCGCGGCGGACGGTCGGGAGACCGCGTGGGCGCCGTCGTCGGTGGACGGGCTGCTGACGAGCAGGACGACGACGGTGCTCACCACGGCGAGCGCCGCCGCGCAGCCCGTGGCCGTGAGCAGCGCGGCCAGGTGCACCCGCCGGGGGCCCACGACGGCCGAGGCGACCGTCCGGGCGGCGGGCGGCTCCTGGGTGACGCAGAGGTGGACGGCCCACGCGGTCACGGGCAGCAGGGCGGCGGCCGCGACGCCGAGCGAGCCCAGCACGGGCTGCCCGCCCTGCACGCCGACGGCGAGGACGGCCGCGTACAGCAGGAGGGGCGCCAGCCAGCGCTGGGAGCGGGCGAGCAGGGCGGTCTGGTAGCGGAGGAGGGCGGTCATGATGCTTCGGGCACCTCTGCCGCTGCCTCGGGGGACCCGGTTGACGTGGGTGACTCGGCCGGTGCGGGGGCTTCCCCGGTCTCCGGCCGCACCGAGGTCTCCGGCCGCACGGGGGCTTGTGCCGGGGCGACCTGTCGGATGTGCCACGGCGGGCGGGCCGTGAGCAGGGCTGCCAGGAGCGCGTCGGAGTACGGGGCGGGGACGGTGAGGCGTACGACGGCGGAGCCCGCGCCGTGGTCGGGTCCGTCACCCGGGCCGGGGCCGGGGCTGTAGTCAGCGGTGCCGCCGCCCGGGACGGAGACGGCCGCACCCGCGCCGAAGCCGCCCGTCCCGCTCCTCCGCTCCCGGACCGGGTCGCCCGGCAGGGCCTCGGGCAGCGTCGCGCCCGGTGGGCCCACCGCCTCGATCAGAACCCGGGGGCCGGGGTCGGGGCCGGTCGCTGTCGCGGCCGTCGCCCGGTGCACCCCGCCGTCGGCGGTTCGCAGGGTGAGGTCCGCCGCCCCGGCCAGGCGTCGCGGGTCGTGGTCGACGAAGACGACGGTGGCGCCGGCCGCCACGCGTTCGGCCACGGCGCGGTCCAGCTCGGCGCGGGCCGCCGTGTCCAGGCCGGTCCAGGCCTCGTCCAGAACCAGCAGGTCCGGCGCGGCCAGCAGCGCCTGGGCGACGGCGACCTTCTGGCTGGTGCCCTTGGAGAGTTCCGTCAGCGGGGTACGGGCGTGATCCGCCGCGCCGAACCGGTTCAGCCACTCCCCCGCCCGCCGCTTCGCCTCGGCCGTGCGCAGCCCATGGATCCGGCCGAGGTGGACGAGGTAGCCGGTGGCGGTCAGCGGCAGCGCGGCCGGGAAGCGCTCGGGAACGTATGCCGTACGGGCCGGGCGGCCGGTGATCCGTCCCTCGGCGGGGGCGTCGATCCCGGCGAGCAGCCGCAGCAGGGTCGACTTGCCGACCCCGTTGGCCCCCTCGACCCGGACGAGCGCCCGCGCGGGCAGCGCGAGGTCGACCCCGCGCAGCACCCAGGCGCCGCGGAGGCCGTACCGGTGGCCCACGCCCCGGAGATGCAGGGTCAGTTGGAGGTCTTCTCGGGCCGGGCCTCGCTGGGCCGCACGATGACGAAGCCCTCGCCCTGGAGCATCAGCTGAACCGCCTCGCCGGAGCCGCCGCGCACCATCGAGCCGACGCTCTGGGAGCGGTTGAGGCTGGTCGCGAGCTGCTGGCTCCAGCCGACGACCGCGTCCGTGTCCACGTACACCGGCTGAGCGGCCGTCACGGGGATCACGATCGGCGTGCCCTCGCACATCAGGCCGAGCTTGCCGTAACCGGTGAAGACGCTGTTGAAGAGGCCGCCGCCGACCATTCCGGCGCCCTTCACCGTCTTGATCTCGTAGGAGAGCGTCGGGTCGAAACACAGGACGTTGCGGCCGTTGATGGTGATGGAGTCGCCCTGGTCCAGCTCCACGATGAAACAGTTCGCCGCCTCGTGCGCGAACCACGCCTCGCCCTGGCCCCGGACCGCCATCAGCGCGAGGCCCTCACCGGTGACCGCGCGCTTGAGCAGGCCGCCGATGCCCTGGCCCTTGCGCTCGAACTGGAGGTTGCCGCGGAAGGCGATCATCGAACCCTGCCGGGCGTGCATCTCCCCGTTGACGGCGTACTTGATCGACTTGGAGTTCTGCAGGGTCATACCGGGGGCGGTGGCCGGCTGGGCCATGTGCTCGCTGGAAAAGAGATCGCTCTTCATGCGGAGCATCCTCACCCGGAGCCGGTCGTTCCGCCAAGGAGGTGAACCGACCACCTGGCAGACTGGGGCGGTGACCAGCAACGACACCCCTGTCTCCGAAAGCCCGTTCCACAACGGTCCGACCGACCGCGACCAGGCGCCGCAGTTCGTGCTGCCGCTGGTGCTCCACCTGGAGAAGACGGACCCGCCCGCCCGTACCGACGCGCTGCGGACCGCCGCCCGTGCGGTGCTGACGATCCTCTCCGACGAGCGGTCGCTCGGCGACGGCGAGTGGGCCGCGGCGATGCGGGACTGGCAGGACGCCCGGATCCGCAAGGTCGTGCGCCGGGCGCGCGGTGCGGAGTGGCGCAAGGCCACGGCGCTGGACGGCATCACGGTGACGGGCGAGGACGGCGCTGAGGTACGGGTGTTCCCGCCGATCCCGCTGGACGGCTGGCCCAAGGAGCTGGCCAAGCTCCAGGTGTCGGGCACCGACCTGGAGGACCCCGAGCCGCCCGCCGCGCCCGATCTCTCGGGCCCGGTGCTGTGGCTGAACCCCGAGGTGGACATGTCGGCGGGCAAGACGATGGCCCAGGCCGGGCACGGGGCGCAGCTCGCCTGGTGGGAGCTGTCCGACGCCGAGCGCAAGGCCTGGCGGGAGGCCGGGTTCCCGCTCTCCGTCGCCACCCCCGGCCCGGAGCGCTGGCGGGAGCTGACGGTGAGCGGGCTGCCGGTGGTGCGCGACGCGGGGTTCACCGAGATCGCCCCGGGCTCCTGCACGGTGGTCGCCGACCATCCGGCGCTGCGCCGCTGAGCGGGGCGGTGACCGCGACGGATCGCCCGTGTCGCGGAGCCGCCGAGCGGGACACGACCACATCGCCGCCGTGCTGAACGTTTCCGGTCCCTTCTCCGTATCTCCCGGTACTGCCCTTTCGGCATTACCGCCAAGTAGCCTGCGCAGCCGGTCGACTGGCGGTTGATTGACGCCTGTTCGATCGACGCTGCCACGCCTCGGCCCCGGGAGACACCTTGTTGCGACGCATCAACGGAACGGCCCTCATCATCGCGGCGCTGGTCGCCACCATCGGCGCGCTCGCGTTCCCCGTCTGGTCCTACGCGGACCGTTCGGGCACCGGCGAGGCGAACCTCAACGCCTCCAGTGTCGCGACCCAGTGGGGACCGCTCTCCGCGACCGACCGGGACTTCCTGGTCAAGGTGCGGCTCGCCGGGCTGTGGGAGCTGCCCGCCGGGCAGCAGGCGATCGAACGGGCGCCCAGTGAGGCGACGAAGGCCGCCGGGGACCACCTCGTCGTCGGGCACGCCGATCTGGACCGGCGGGCCCGGGACGTGGCGGCGAAGCTCGGGGTGGAGCTGCCCAACCAGCCGACCGCCCAGCAGCAGGAGTGGCTGCGGGAGCTGACGGCGGCGAGCGGGGACGAGTACGAGCGGAAGTTCGCCAACATCCTGCGCGCCGCCCACGGCAAGGTCTTCGGCCTGATCGGCCAGGTCCGCCACACCACCCGCAACACGCTCATCCGGCAGCTGGCGAGCGACGCCAACCAGACCGTGCTGGACCACATCACCATGCTGGAGGCCACCGGGTTCGTCGACTTCGACGCCCTGGCGCGCGAAGCGGCGAGCGGGTCGACCGCCAGTCCCTCCGGCCCGTCGATGCCCCGGGACGGCCAGGTCCCCCTGGCCCCGGTGCCGGCGACGCCGACCGGCGACCAGTCCTTCACCTCGCGGCCGGTGCCGCCCACGATGATGCCGATGCCATAACGAGGCCGCCGGTCCCGGAACCTCAAATCCAGCTCTGAACGTCCCCTCTGTCGGGTTCAGCACCGTTCGGCGGGGTCATGACCCCTGGACAGAACGACAGAGCGAAGGCCTGGGTGAGCAGGGGGACACCATGAAGCTGGGCATCGGTATCGGCTGGCGGCCGGAGATCGCGGACGAGGTGGAGGCGCTGGCGGGGATCGACTGGGTCGAGGCCGTCGCGGAGAACCTCTGCGCCGACCATCTCCCGGATTCCCTGGTACGGCTCCGGGAGCGCGGGGTGACCGTCGTGCCGCACGGGGTGGCGCTCGGGCTCGGCGGTGCGGACCGGCCCGACCCCGGCCGCCTCGCCGCTCTCGCGGCGCGCGCCGAACTGCTGGGGGCGCCGCTGGTGACCGAGCACATCGCGTTCGTACGGGCCGGGGGGCCGCTGACCGCGTCACCGAGGCTGGAGGCGGGGCACCTGCTGCCGGTGGCCCGTACCCGGGACGCGCTGGACGTGCTGTGCGAGAACGTGCGGATCGCGCAGGACTCGCTGCCGGTGCCGCTCGCCCTGGAGAACATCGCGGCGCTGATCTCCTGGCCGGGCGAGGAGCTGACCGAGGGGCAGTTCCTCGCGGAGCTGGTCGAGCGGACCGGGGTGCGGCTGCTGATCGACGTGGCCAATCTGCACACCAACCACGTCAACCTCGGCCAGGACCCGGCGGAGGCACTGGACGAGCTGCCGGTGGAGGCCATCGCGTACGTGCATGTGGCGGGCGGGGTCGAGAAGAACGGCGTCTGGCACGACACGCACGCCCACCCGGTGTCCGCACCCGTCCTGGAGGTGCTGGCCGAGCTGCGCTCCCGGGTCGACCCGCCGGGCGTGCTGCTGGAGCGGGACGACGCGTTCCCGCCGGGCACGGAGCTGGCGGGCGAACTGGACGCGATCCGGGCGACGCTGCGGCAGGCGGCGACCGTTCACACGCCGGCCGAATCCGGTGAACGTACAGGCACCGCCGAAGCCGGTGAGCGCACGGGCGTCGCCGAAGCCGGTGAACGTACAGGCACCGCCGAAGCCCGCGAGCGTACGGGCGTCGCCGACCCCGCGCCCGCCGAAGGCCGCGCCGCGGCCGACCCCGTGCCGGCCGGCACCCGTGACCGTACCGCCGTCGCGCAGACCGCGCTGCTCTCCGCCCTGGTGGCCGGGACCCCGGCCCCCGAGGGCTTCGACCACCGGCGGCTGCGGGTGCAGAGCCGGGCGCTGGCCGCCAAGCGCGCCGACGTCGTCGCCAAGGTGGCCCCCGAGCTGCCGGAGATCCTCGGCGACGGCTACCGCCCCGCGTTCCTCGCGTACGCCGGCAGCCGCCCGATGTCCGGTGGGTACCGCCGCGACGCCCTGGACTTCGCGGAGCATGTGCTCATCGCGGGCGGTCCCGCCGATCCGGTGGCGCGGCGCCGGCTGACGTACTGGTGGCAGGACCGGTCGGGCGCCCGGCCGCCGGGCCGCACCACCCGTCTGGTCCGGGCGGCCCGTGCCGTCCTCGTGGGGAAGTGACCGCTGTGAACGTCTTCGCTGTGCTGGCGACCCTCGGGGTCGTCGTCTCGTCGGTGCTGCTCGTCGTGAAGGCGGTGGCCGAGCGGTCCCGCCGCCCCGCCCCGGGGCCCGGCGTCGCCCTTCACGACCTGTACGAGGTCGCGTTCCTCAACGGCGGTCCGGCCAGGGTGGTGGACACCGCTCTCGCCTCGCTGCACGCGGACGGCCGGCTGGCCGTCGGCGGGCCCGGCATCGTCGCCGTACAGCGGGCGCAGGCGAACGACCCGGTGGAACGCGCGGTGTTCCAGGAGCTGGCCGCCGCCCCGAGCGGTGCCCTGCACGTCCTGCGGGAAGCGGCGATGCGCCACCCGGCGGTCCAGGAGGTCGGCGACGGGCTCGCCGCGCGCGGGCTGCTGGTGCCGCCCCACCGGATCCGGCCGCTGCGGCGGTGGGGGCTGATCCAGGGGGTGGCGTGCCTCATCGCCCTGCCGTTGAGCCTGGTGGTCACGTTCGTCCAGCTCGCGGTGGTCGACACCATGGACTTCCCGGTCCCGTTCATCGTGAAGATCCTGCCCGCGATCGTGATCGGCGCGTTCAGCGGCCTGATCGTCGCGGGCGCCTCCGCGAGCCGCATCACGAAGTCGGGGCAGCACGCCGCCCTGGCGTTCCGGACCGCCTACGCCCATGTGGTGACGCCCGCCCACCTCGTCGCCACGCTGGGGCTCCGCGCGCTGCCGGACCCGGTGCTCCAGGCCCAGCTGGTGGCCGCGGCACGGCTGAGCGCTCCGCGCCGGCGGTCCTCGTCGTACGTCGCCGGGTCCACGGCGGCGGGCGTCACCGCCGTCGGCGTCGCGACGGTCTGGTGCGCCGCCGGCCCCGGCGGCTCCAGCTGCGGCGGGTCGACCGGGGGCGGCTCCGGATCGAGCTGCGGCGGCGGGTCCGGATGCTCCTCGGGGTCCGGGTGCTCCTCCGGGTCCGGGTGCTCCTCCGGGTCCGGGTGCGGAGGCAGCAGCGGTTCGAGCTGCGGCAGCTCGGGCGGCTCCAGCTGCGGGGGCGGTGGCGGCGGCTGCGGCGGCGGGTCCTGAACCGCTCCTGATCCGGGCGAACCGAGGCCACTCGTACGGTTGTTGACCGCCCATCAGGGTGGTTCCCGGTGACATTCCGGGGCGGTACTGGACATCGGCGCCCGTCCGCCCGACCATCCCTCTCCGCATCCGCAGAGAGGCCCCGCGCGTGAGAACAGCTGCGCTGTACACATCGATCGGCTCCCTGGTCCTGTCCGCCCTGGCCGCCGCTCCCGCGAACGCCTGGGAGGCGCCGGGCTCCGCCGAGGCCCGGGGCACCGCGATCGCCGCCGCCCGGGCCACCGCCGCCGGGATCGACTTCGCCGCCTGCCCCGAGGAGGAGATGCTCCCGGACTCCCTGAAGTGCGGCACGGTGAAGGTGCCCCTCGACTACGCCGAGCCGGACGGGCGGCAGCTCGAACTGACCGTCAGCCGCACGCCCGCCACCGGTCCGGCGCAGGAGCGGCAGGGCGCGTTCGTCTACAACCCGGGCGGCCCCGGCGCGTCCAGCATCACCTTCCCGCTGGCCGGGGAGCTGCCGGAGTGGAAGGAGATCGCCGAGGCGTACGACCTGGTCGGCTACGCCCCGCGCGGGGTGAACGGCTCCTCCGCCCCGCTGTCCTGCCAGGACCCCGCCGCGTACACCAAGGGTCCGACGGACGCGCCGACGCACCCGACGCAGGCGTACAAGGAGCGGCGCGTCGCCCGTGCGAAGGCGTACGCGCGGGGCTGCGCGGAGCACGCGGGCGCGACGCTGCGGCACTACACCTCGCTGAACAACGCCCGTGACCTGGACGTCCTGCGGGCCGCGCTCGGCGAGAGCCGGCTGACGTTCATGGGGGCGTCGTACGGGACGTACTTCGGCGCGCTGTACGCGACGCTGTTCCCCTCGCACGTACGGCGGATGGTCTTCGACTCGGTGGTCGACCCGGACCCGGAGCAGATCTGGTACCGCTCCAACATGGACCAGTCGCTGGCCTTCGAGACGCGCTGGGAGGACTTCCGCCGCTGGGTCGCCCGGCACGACGACGTGTACCACCTGGGGGCCACCCCTGAGGCGGTGCAGAAGCACTACGACGAGGTGCGCGCCGAGCTGGCGGTGAAGCCCGCGGGCGGCAAGGTCGGGCCGGGGCAGCTGCATTCGGCGTTCCTGGGGGCCGGTTACTACGACGACTACTGGGCGATGCGGGCGACGGCCCTGTCGGAGTACGTGCGGGGCAACCCGGAGCCGCTGGTCGCACAGGCCTCCCCGCGTGCGGTGGCGGCGAAGGACAACGAGAACGCGCAGGCGGTGTACACGGCGGTCGAGTGCAACGACGCGCCCTGGCCGGAGGAGTTCGAGGTCTGGGACCGCGACCACACGGACCTGGCGCGGGTCGCTCCCTTCGAGACCTGGGACAACGCCTTCACCAACCTGCCGTGCGCCTTCTGGCCCGCGCCCCGGCAGCGGCCGCTGGAGGTGGGGACGCGGTGGGGCGAGCTGCCGCCGGTGCTGATCCTGGCGGCGGAGCGGGACGCGGCGACGCCGTACAAGGGGGCGCTGGAGCTGCGGAAGCGGCTGCCCGGCTCGTCGCTGGTGACCGAGCGGGGCGCGGGGACGCACGGCGTCGGCGGGGCCGGGAACACCTGCGTGGACGATCATCTGCGCCGGTATCTGCTGACCGGTGAGGTGCCGGGGCGGGGTGCGGACTGTGCCGCGCACCCGGAGCCGAACCCGGTGTCGCTGGACTGAGCTGAGTACGGAGCGGGGGCCGCCGCACCTTTACGGTGCGACGGCCCCCGAAGCCGAACCCGGTGTCGCTGGAGGGGCGGACGGCACGATCGGTGCCCGGTGCCCGTCCCTCTGATCTTCCGGGTTGGGGTGGTGCGGGACTCGCTGGTTATGCGAGCCCGGCCACCAGGTCTGCGACGCTCTTCCTGCGGCCCGTGTAGAACGGGACCTCCTCGCGCACGTGGAGCCGTGCCTCGGAGGCGCGCAGGTGACGCATCAGGTCGACGATGCGGTACAGCTCGTCCGCCTCGAAGGCGAGGATCCACTCGTAGTCGCCGAGCGAGAACGAGGCGACGGTGTTGGCGCGGACGTCCGGGTAGCCCCGGGCCATCTTGCCGTGGTCCGCGAGCATGCGGCGGCGGTCCTCGTCGGGCAGCAGATACCAGTCGTAGGACCGGACGAAGGGGTAGACGCTGATGTAGTCGCGGGGCGTCTCGTCGGCGAGGAACGCCGGGATGTGCGACTTGTTGAACTCGGCGGGGCGGTGCAGCGCCATGTTCGACCAGACCGGGTCGAGCGCGCGGCCGAGCTTGGTGCGCCTGAAGAGGTTGTACGCGTCCTGGAGCTGGTCCGAGGTCTCCGCGTGCCACCAGATCATGATGTCCGCGTCGGCCCGCAGCCCGGAGAGGTCGTAGGTGCCCCGGACGGTGACGTCCTTGGCCGCGAGCTGGTCGAACAGCTCCTGGACCTCGTCGGCGTAACCGGCGCGGTCCAGCGGGAGGACGTCGCGCAGTTTGAAGACCGACCACAGGGTGTAGCGGATGACCTCGTTGAGGTCCTTGGCCTTCTTGCCGGCGTTCGGACTCTTGCTTGATGTCACAGTCTCAGGAGCACTCATACGGCTATTGTCCCGCCTCGCTCCCCGTGCCCCGAACCAGGGTCGGCGTGGCGATGATCTCCCTGGTGATCTCGTCGGCCGCCCGGTGGGCGCTCGCGATGCAGGCGGGGATGCCGACGCCGTCGTAGACCGCGCCGCAGACCCGCAGGGCGGGCAGCTTGGCGACCTCGTCGCGGATCCGGGCGACCCGGGTGAGGTGGCCGACCGGGTACTGCGGCAGTCCGCCGATCCAGCGGGTGACCTCGCTGTCGACGGGCCGGGCGGTGAGTCCGGTGGCCGCGGCGAGGTCGCGCAGGGACACGGAGACCAGTTCCTCGTCCTCGCGGTGGAGGTGGTCCTCCTCGCCGTACCGGCCGACGGAGGTGCGGAGCACGAAGAGGCCGGGGGCGGCGTCGGCGACCCACTGCCATTTGTTGCTGGAGAACGTGGACGCCTTGATGGTGTGCCCGTCGACCGGCGGTACGAGGAAGCCGGAGCGGCCGCGCAGGGCCGAGTACGCCTCGATGTCGGTACGCCGGAAGGCCAGGGTGACCAGGGCCATCGAGGCGTACTCGACGCCGGACAGCTCGGCGGATGCGGCCGGGGACTCGGCGGCCAGCAGGGTGCCGGCGGACCAGGCGGGGGTGGCCAGGACGATGCCGTCGGCGGCGATCGTCCGGGCGTCGGTGCGGACGGCCCAGCCCGTTTCCGTACGGGTGAGACCGAGGACGGGCGTCTCGGTGATGATGTCGCCGCCCCCGGCCCGTACGGCGTCGCCGACGGCGGCCGGGAGGGTGCCGATGCCGCCCTCGATGCCCTGGAAGACCGGGCCGGCCTGCTGCCGGGCCGCCGCGCGTTCCTGGATGCGGCCCACGGCCTCCAGCAGCGGGCCGCCTTCCTTCACCGCTTCGAAGAGCTGGGGTACGGCGGCGCGCATCGAGATCCGGTAGGCGTCGCCCGCGTAGACCCCGCCGAGGAGGGGCTCCACCAGCCGGTCCACGACCTCGCGGCCGAGCCGGTCGGCGACGTACGCGCCGACCGCGACGTCCTCGCCCACGGGCGTCGGGGTGAGGTCGCGCTCCTCGGCGATCCGGGCCAGGCCCTCGGGTGACAGCACCTCGCCGAGGACCGCGGGGTCGCCGGGGACGCCCATGACATGGCCCTTGGGCATGGGGCGCAGCGCGTCGCGGGTCCAGAGCGAGGCGGTGGCGGTGGCGGGCGGCTGGAGGCGGTCGGCGAGGCCCACCGCCTCGGCCAGGGCGACCGCCTCGGGGCGCCGGGCGAGCATCGACTCGGCCCCCAGGTCGACCTGGACGCCCGCGACCTCGCCGGTCATGAGCTTGCCGCCGAGCCGGTCCGTGGCCTCCAGGAGAGTGACCCGCACTCCGGTGGTGACGAGGCGGTGGGCGGCCGCCAGGCCGGCGATGCCGCCGCCGATGACGACGACGTGGCCCGGGGGCGTTTCCGCACGCTGTTGAGAACGCTGCATGGGTCCACTCTCTCAAACCCGTTCCGCGTCCCGACCGTGACCACTTCGAAACCGGTGGGCGGCAACCGGCCCCGGGGCCGCCGCGTCGAACCGGCGATGTCAACCAACGTCCTGGGGGGACCAGTTATGGATCCGGTTACGGATGGGGAGAGCAGAAGCCGTCGGTCGTTCGTCCGCGCACGTGCGGCGCTCGTGGCCGGGGCGCTCGGCCTGCTGCTCGCCGTCGGCGGCTGCGGGGCGTCGGGCGACGCGTCGGACAGCGGCGCGAAGGCGGCGGACGGAAAGGCCGCGCCGCGCGAGGGGTTCGCGGACGAGGCCGGGGCGGCGGCCTCCGCCGCCCCCGAGGAGCAGGCCGACGGGAAGGGGGCCGGGAAGAAGGCGGCGCCGAAGCCGGGGGGCACCCATGTGATCCGTACGGCCACGCTCTCCGTCGAGGTGAAGAGCGTGCCGAAGGCGGTCGCCGCCGCGCGCGGTGCCGCCGAGGGCGCGGGGGGCCTGGTGGCGTCGGAGAACACCGAGCGCCTCGACGACACCTACGAGACCTCGCATCTGGTGCTGCGGGTGCCGCAGGAGCGGTTCCAGGAGGTGCTGCGGGAGCTGTCCGGTTCCGGGAAGCTGCTGTCGCGCACCTCGGACGCGAAGGACGTCACCGACCAGGTGGTCGACGTGGACAGCCGGATCTCCACCCAGCGCGCGAGTGTGGCGCGGGTGCGGGAGCTGATGGACAAGGCGGAGCGGATCGGCGATGTGGTGGCCCTGGAGGGCGAGCTGAGCAGCCGTCAGGCCGATCTGGAGTCGCTGCTGGCCCAGCAGGCGAGCCTGAGGGACCGCACCTCGCTGGCGACGATCACGCTGGACCTGACGCCGCCGGACGCCCCGGACGACGACGGGGAGAAGGAGGACGACCCGGAGTTCCTGGAGGCGCTGGGCGGCGGCTGGGACGCGTTCGTGACGGTGCTGCGGTGGATCGCGGTGGCGTTCGGGGCCGCGTTCCCGTTCCTGGTCACCGCCGCCGTGGCGGTGCTGGTCTGGCGGGTGCTGCGCAGGCGCGGGGCGGCCCGCGGGACCGCTTCGGCGGTGACGGCGCCCGCGGCCGGGAAGAACGACGGCGCCTCGGACTCCTGAGCCGCCCGGGCGTCGTAGCGTGGGGCCCTGACCGCCGGTTCGCCGAATCGGCGGACCGGCGGAAGGGACCCGGCATGGCAGCGGAGCGACTGGTGGTCATCGGCGGTGACGCGGCGGGCATGTCCGCCGCGTCCCAGGCCCGCAGACTGAAGGGGCCGGACGCGCTGGAGATCATCGCCTTCGAGCGCGGCCACTTCGCCTCGTACTCCGCCTGCGGCATTCCGTACTGGGTGGGCGGCGACGTCGGGGAGCGCGACGACCTGATCGCCCGCACCCCCGAGGAGCACCGGGCGCGCGCCATCGATCTGCGGATGCGGACCGAGGTGACCGAGCTGGACGTGGCCGGGCGACGGGTGAAGGCGCTGGACCTGGAGAGCGGGCGGACGTACTGGACGGACTTCGACAAGCTGGTGATCGCCACCGGGGCCCGTCCGGTGCGCCCGGCGCTGCCCGGCATGGACGCGGCCGGGGTGCACGGGGTGCAGACCCTGGACGACGGGCAGGCGCTCCTGGACTCGCTGGACGCCCTGGGCGGCGGGGAGACCCGCCGGGCGGTCGTGGTGGGCGCGGGGTACATCGGCGTGGAGATGGCCGAGGCGATGCTCAAGCGGGGCTTCGAGGTGACCGTGCTCAACCGGGGCGAGCAGCCGATGGCCACGCTCGACCCGGACATGGGGCGGCTCGTCCACGAGGCGATGGACGGTCTGGGCATCACCACGGTCGACGGGGCGGCCGTGACGAAGATCCTGACCGGTCCCGGCGGCCGGGTCACCGGCGTGGCGACGGAGGCGGGGACGTATCCGGCGGACGTGGTGGTCCTCGGCATCGGCGTGGAGCCGGAGACGGAGCTGGCGCGCGAGGCCGGGCTGCCGGTGGGTCCGCACCGGGGGCTGCTCACCGACCTGTCGATGCGGGTGGTGGGCCACGAGAACATCTGGGCGGGCGGCGACTGCGTGGAGGTCCTGGACCTGGTGGCGGGCCGCACCCGGCACATCGCGCTGGGCACGCACGCCAACAAGCACGGCCAGGTGATCGGTTCCAACGTCGGGGGCGGCTACGGCACGTTCCCGGGTGTGGTCGGTACGGCGGTGAGCAAGGTCTGCGACCTGGAGATCGCCCGGACCGGGCTGCGGGAGAAGGACGCCCGCGCGGTCGGGCTGCGCTATGTCACGGCGACCATCGAGTCGACGCAGCGGGCGGGGTACTACCCGGGGGCGAAGCCGATGACGGTGAAGATGATCGCGGAGCTGCGGACGGGCCGGCTGCTCGGGGTGCAGATCGTGGGCCGCGAGGGGTCGGCGAAGCGGGTGGACGTGGCGGCGGTGGCGCTCACGGCCGGGATGACGGTGGAGCAGATGACGGCGCTCGACCTCGGTTACGCCCCGCCGTTCTCGCCGGTCTGGGACCCGGTGCTGGTCGCCGCCCGCAAGACGGTGGCGGCGGTGCGGGGCGCGGGAGGCTGACGAGGCCTCCCGCGCCCGGGGCGCGACTGCTTCAGCGCGCGGTCTGCTCGTGCACGTGGCTCACGAGGCGGGTCAGCGCGTCCGGGTCCATGGTCGGCATGACTCCGTGGCCCAGGTTGAAGATGTGGCCCTCCAGACCGGCGGCGGCGTCCAGCACCTCGCGGGTCTTCTCCTCGACGGCCGGGGTCGGCGCGTACAGCACGGCCGGGTCGAGGTTGCCCTGGAGGGCCTTGCCGGGGCCGACGCGGCGGGCGGCCTCGTCCAGCGGGACCCGCCAGTCGACGCCGACGACGTCCGCGCCGGCCTCGCCCATCAGGCCCAGCAGCTCGCCGGTGCCGACGCCGAAGTGGATGCGGGGGACGCCGTAGGGGGCGACGGCGTCGAAGACCTTCGCGGAGGCGGGCAGCACCGCGCGGCGGTAGTCGGCGGGGGCCAGCGCGCCGACCCAGGAGTCGAAGAGCTGGACGGCGGAGGCGCCGGCCTCGATCTGGACCTTGAGGAAGGCGCCGGTGATCTCCGCGAGCCGGTCCACGAGGTCGGCCCAGAGCTGCGGGTCGCCGTACATCATGGCCTTGGTGCGCTCATGGTTGCGCGAGGGGCCGCCCTCGACGAGGTAGCTGGCCAGCGTGAACGGGGCCCCGGCGAAGCCGATGAGCGGGGTGGCGCCCAGCTCGGCGGTGAGCATCCCGATGGCCTCGGTGACGTACGGGACGTCCTCGGGGGTGAGGTCGCGCAGCCGGGCGAGGTCGGCGCGGGTGCGGATCGGGTCGGCGATGACCGGGCCGACGCCGGGCTTGATGTCGAGGTCGATGCCGATGGCCTTCAGGGGCACGACGATGTCGCTGAAGTAGATCGCGGCGTCGACCTTGTGGCGGCGCACGGGCTGCAGGGTGATCTCGGTGACCAGCTCCGGCATCATGCAGGAGTCGAGCATCGCGATGCCCTCGCGGACCTTCAGATACTCGGGCAGCGAGCGCCCCGCCTGGCGCATGAACCAGACCGGCGTGTGCGGGACGGGTTCACGGCGGCAGGCCTTGAGGAACGCCGAGTCGTGGGTGGCGTGGCGGACCGCGTCGAGGCTGGCGGAGGTCGTCGTCTGCTGGCCCGAAGGGCTGTCGTTGGCACTCACGCACAGAATCTTCGCACGCGTGCCGAAGGAGCCCGGCCCCGCACGGGTGTCTCTCCCTGCGCGAGGCCCGCCTTCCGCCTACTCTTCCCCGCATGGCTCCGGCTCAGGGACAATTTTCCGATCATTCCGACGGCGTTGACAGCAAGGAACGCGCGGAGGGTCCTTCCGCACCGCCCGCGTTCCTGGCGGCGGTCGAAGCGCTGCGCTCCGCGCGCCTCCGACCGGAGCTGGAGGTGGAGGTGACCAGGCCGCCCCAGCGCCTCGCGCCGCACGCGTACGCCCTGGAGGCGGCGGTGGTGGACGGCGAGGACGATCTCGCGGACGGCAGGCTGGTGCTGCTGCACGATCCGGCGGGGCACGACGCCTGGCAGGGCGCGTTCCGGCTGGTGACGCTGGTCCGGGCGGAGCTGGAGCCGGAGATGGCGGCGGACCCGCTGCTGCCGGAGGTGTGCTGGTCCTGGCTGACGGGTGCGCTGGACGCGCGGGGCCTGTCGTACGGAGAGGCCGGCGGAACGGTGACACGCGCCGGATCGCACTACTTCGGTGCGCTCTCCGCGCGCCGTCCGGCGACGCAGATCGAGATCCGCGCCTCGTGGACGCCGCGCGAGGGCCGGGGCGGGGTGCCGGACGCGGCGTCACACCTGATGGCCTGGGGCGACCTGCTGTGCCAGATCGCGGGGCTGCCGCCCTCGGATCCGGCGGACGCGGCGGTGGTGACGCTGCCGCAGCGGCGCGGGCCGCAGGTTTCGTAACACTCCGTCACCCGTTTCGCACAAGTACCGGCTCTCTTTTCGTACAATCGATCGCGCGTCCTATTTGCCCGAATTGTTACTCACCAAATCGTGATCTTCCCCTAAAGGAGGACGGGTCCGCTGCCGAAGAGGTCAATGACCCTTCAAGCACGGTTCGCCCCCGGCTTCATCCCCCGAGCCGGCCCGTCCCGCCACTCCCCCCAGGAGGCCTGGTGTCCGTTCTCCTTGAGCAGCCCGCAAGCCTGGTCGCCTACCGCCCGAACAAGCCGACGGCCATGGTCGTCGTGGCCGACCCGCGCGTCCGTTCCACCGTCACCCGCCATCTGTGGGCCCTCGGAGTACGTGACGTCATCGAAGCGTCGTCCATCGCGGAGGCACGCCCCCGCGTCGGCAACCCGCGCGACATCTGCATTGCCGACGTCCACCTGCCCGACGGTTCCGGGCTGACCCTGCTGTCCGAGACCCGCGCCGCGCCCAACGGTCTCGCCCTCTCCGCCGCCGACGACATCGGCGCCGTTCGCAACGCCCTCGCGGGCGGCGTGAAGGGCTACGTCGTCACCGGCACCCGAACCAACATCGGCCACCCCACCCGTCCCGGCGGGGTGCGGTCA
>MUNB01000228.1 GCA_002154345.1 Streptomyces griseus | reverse complement strand
CAGCCCCGGTCCCGCTCCCGCCGTCGTACGCGGCAGCGGGCTGTGCGGGTGCCGGTGCCGGTGCTGTTACGGGCTGGGGTGCGGGCGCCGGGGCCGGGTGGGCGAGCAGGTCCGTCACGATCTGCTGCCACAGCTCCGGGGGCAGGTCCGGTGCGCGGCCGCCCGGGGGCGCGACCAGGACGCGGCGCAGCCACTCCATGCCGTTGCCGCGGCCGTCCTTGAGGAAGATGTTGAACAGCGGCCGGAGGTCGGGGGCCTGGTGAGGGTCCCGTACGAGCGGGGCGACGGCCCAGGAGAAGAGATCGGCCGCGCGCTCGCGCATCTCGGCGGTGGGCGGACTGCCCGGTTCGGGCCGGGAGGGCCGGAAGTACAGGTTGTGCCGCAGTACTTCGGAGCACAGCGCGTGCTCGGTCTCCGGGTCCCGGGTCCGCAGCCGGTCGGGGTGGCCCAGCTCGGCGAGGACGAGTTCGCGGGAGGCCCACGGCAGCCGCTCGGAGCGCAGGAGGGGGAGCAGTTGGGTGTCCCGGAGGTCCTGGAGCCGGGCGGCCAGCCGTGCGGACCTGGCGGTGTCGGGGCCCTGGTGGGACAGCAGTTCGTCGTGCAGGAGCAGGAGTTCCTGCTGGTGGCGGTCCTGTTGGTGGCGTTCCTGCTGGTGCTGCTCCTGTTGACGGCGGTCCTGCTGGTGGTGCTCCTGTTGGTGGTGTTCCGGGTAGGGGCGTTCCTGGCGGTGGCCGTGGTGGTGGTCGATGTCCCGGGGGTCCGCCCGGTCCTCGCGCTCGTACCTGTCCTCGTACCTGTCCTCGTACGCCGGGGCCGGCGTACGGGCCGGCGCGTGCCGGGTGGTCAGCATCCGGCGCAGGGCGTCGCGTCGTTCCGGCCCGGACATGCGGGCCCCGGAGAGGAGTTCGCCGGTCAGATGGGGCACGCCCGGAGGTGCGTCCGGGCGGTCGAGTACGTACTCGACCATCTCCTTCGCCGCGGCCATCTCGACGTCCTTCTCGGCGGGCAGCCGCAGCCGGATACGGGCCAGCGACCGGGCCCCCGCCGCCTGGGACGTCCACCGCGGCACACAGGTGAGGCGCAACGGGTGGGTGTCCACCGTGTCGTACGTCGTGTAGCTCCACTCCGTGCCGAACCAGTCGCCGAACACCGAGAGCAGCCCGAGATAGAGCAGGGGCGCGGCGTTGCGACGCGGCCAGCCGGGCAGTTCGTGCTCCTCTGCGAGGAGCGAGAGCCGTCGCGACGGGTCGCGCAGCCACTCGGCTGCGACCACCACCAACGGCTTCTTCACCGTGGGGAGTTCGCGGGTCATCGCGCGCAGCCGCTCGGTCGCCGTCGCCCGCAGCTCGGCCCCGTCCAGCGGCGGCAGCGCGCCCGAGACGGTCTTGGCCACGGCGCGGTCGCTCCAGGCGTTGCCATTGAGACCCAGGCAGTGCGGCGGGGTCAGGGTGTCCGGGTCGCCGAACACCGCGTGGCAGGCCGTGCTGGGCCGGCCGCCCCGGTCGAGGGTGGGCCACCGCTGGAGGAGCACGGTTCCCCCGGTCCGGGACGGGACGCGGACGCTGCTCGGGCGGGGGTCCTGGCCGGGGCCCGGAACCCAGAGCAGCGGGCCCAGTTCGCGGCGGAGGGCCTCCGCGCGCTCGGCGGAGCAGGAGTGCGCCACCGCCGCCATGCCCGTACTGGAGCGGCCCTGGTTTCCGTCCCAGCGGAAGACCACCTGATCGAGTTGGCCGGAACGGTCGGGCCGGCCGGGTCGGTCGGACCGGCCGGAACCATCGGGTCGGTCGGGCCGGTCGATGCGGTCGTTCTCCGGGCGCCGATCGAGGGCGTCGTCGTTCACTGCGCTTCCCTTCCCACGCCGAATGATGCGGCGCTCCCGGGCGCCTCGATGATCCCGTGCATCGCCAGCAGCGACACCAGGGGTTCCAGGACCCGGCGCGGGCCCGTGCCCGCCGGGTAGCGGCCCTGGCTCTCCTGGCCTCCGGTGGCCGAGGCGATGTGCAGGGTGCAGCGGCGGAACGCGTCGAAGGGGCGCAGCCAGGCCGGTCCGGCGTGCTGCCGCAGCAGCGCGTAGACGTCCCCGCTCTCCTCCAGGAACGGGTCCGGGCCGATCGCGGCGGGCGGTCCCTCGCCCAGCCAGCGGTCGACCGGCGGCTGGAACCGGAGCAGGTCGGACTTGCCGAGCACCATCGCCGCCGGGGTCTCCAGATAGGGGCCCGTGCGCGGCAGCCGGTCGAGCACGGTGCCGAACGCCGCGTCGCCGTCCCGGTCCACCTCGGTGCCCCACCGCTTGCGGACCTCGTCGAGCTGGGGCAGCGGCAGCGCGAGCGCCGGGTCGACGACGAAGACCAGGGCGTCGATGCCGAGCAGGAAACGCAGCGCCCCGTCGGTGCGGACCAGGTCCTCGCCGCCGAGGTCGAAGAAGGCGACCGGCCGGACCCGTCCGCGCGCGTCCGTGAGCAGCAGCGATTCGACGAACCGGGCGAAGCCGTCCAGGCCGACCCCGCTGGTGTGGTCGAGCACCTTGCCGCTGCGCAGCGGCTGCACGCGCTCACGGACGAAGCGGCTGTGCTGTTCCGGGTTGACGGACTGCCAGCCCACCCCGTACCGCTCCAGGCCGCCGTCGGTGATCTCGGCGATCATCTGGGTCAGCAGATGGCTCTTGCCGGTACTGGACTGGCCGATCATGGCGACCGTCAGCGGGCGGCCGTGGGTGAGATAGGGCACCGGGATGTGGTGCTCGGGGAAGTCCGGGTCGGCCGTGCACTGCTGGACCGCGCCCCGCATGACGTCCTCGCGCCGCACCGGGTTGCCGATCCGGGACAGGTCCAGGGCGCGGTACTGCATCTGGTCGTCCGTCACATACAGCTTGTCGAGGTCGAGTTGAATGCCCTCCAGGCAGTACGGGCAGAGCACCTCGCCGGGCCCGCGGCCGTCGGACTCTCCGTTCGCCGCGTCCTCGGCGGGGGCGGGCGCCCGCCGTTTGGCGTCCAGCGCCCGGGCGAACGCCTCCTGGTGCGGACGGGTTCCGTCGCCCGTGGCCGCGGGCCTCAGCCGCCGCGCCTCCTCCGGGGCCAGCAGCTCCAGCAGCGCCCCGGGGGTGGGCCGACCGGCCGCCGTGGGGGCGAACGCGCGGGGCAGCGTTCCGGCGAGCACCCGGTGCCGGTCGAGGTCGGCCGGGGCCCGGTCGGCGGGGCCCGGGTGGCCGGTCACCAGCTGGTAGAGCACCTGGGCGGCGCTCCACACGGCGTCCCGGGAGTCGACGAGGCCCTCGCCCCGGTGCTGTTCGGGCGAGGCGAACGGGGCCCGGCCCCACGGCGTCCGGGGCCGCCCGGCCCGGGCGACGCCCTCAAGTCCCCAGAGCTGCACCGACGTTCCGTCCCAGAGGACGGTCGCGGGCGAGATCCCGCGCGGCACGAGGCCCTGGCCGTCCAGCAGGCACAGGGCCAGCGTCAGATCACGGGCGAACACCCGCTGGTCGGTCGCGGACATCACATGGGTCCGCCCGGCGGCGGTGCCGCGCGGGGCGGCGTACAGCAGGAACGGCTCGGCGGTGTCCAGTTCGTAGCCGATGACGGTGGGGAACAGATGGGCGTACGGGGTGTTCTCCAGGGTCCGGTCGAGGTGCAGCGCGGTGCCCGCCTCGGTGTCCAGCAGGGCCCGGGCCGCCGGGTGGGCGGCGTCGGCCGCCGACAGGAACACCTGGACGCACTGCTGCCCCTGGTCGTCGAGCAGCCCGTTGCGGATCTGCTGCGGCAACGCCGGATCGCGGCGCGAAGGGCGGCCGAAGCGGGCCGGGGCGGTGCGCCGCCGCCCGGTGGGATCGGTGAAGACGAGGTGGGGGCGCGGGGCCCCCGGTGACGCGGGCCGGCCCAGCGGCGTGGTGCTCACCACCGGTCGTCCTCCCTGAACTCGGCGTGGACGGTGGTCTCGGCGCGGCCGGTGTCGCCGCCGCCGGCCCGGGGGCCGCCGGTCCGGGAGGTGCCGGTCCCGGATCCACCGGTCCCGGAAGTGCCGGTGCTCTGCCGGGGAAGGACCGTGTCGACCACGCCCATCCGCAGCGGAGTGAGCCGGATCAGCCCGGCGTACCGGCCGGAGGAGGTCCACAGCGCGTCCTCGACCGGCGGCGAACCGCTCTTGAACCAGGCGGCCTCGACCTCGCCCTGGAGGGTCGCCGGGGCGAACCGGATCCACCGGGCGGCCTCCGGGTCACGGCTGAGGAGCGCCCCCTGCTCCGGCGAGGACAGCTGGACGACGGCTCCCCGGTCCGCCTCCCGCCCCACCAGCTCGGCGACCCGCAGCGAGTCGGTGCCCAGCAGCCCGGCGGCCGTGGTGCGGGCCCGGTGGTCGGCCGGGTACGGCGGCGGGGCCAGCACCCCGTACCGCCACAGGTGGTGGCGGGCGGCCGACAGCAGTTCACGGACCCGTTCCTCGGTCCGCGAGACGGCGAGCGCCCCGGCCTGACCGCGTTCGACGGCGCCCCAGTAGGGGGCCATCGCGGCCATCGCGGTGTTGCGGAGGTCCCCGGCGAGGGTGGCGACCAGGTCCGGGCCGCCCTCGCCGATCTCCCGGTCGAGCCAGCGCGGTGCGCGGTCGCTGCCGCCGTCGGCCCACGGGGCGTCGTCGGGACCGGCGGGGTACGCGGCCGGGGCGGGCGCCCCGTACGGGCCGGAGCCCTCGCCGTACGGGCCGGAGCCCTCCCCGTACGCGTACCCGTCCCCGTATCCATCGCCGTATCCGGCCCCGTCCCGGTCGGTGGGCCGGTCGTCCGGGCGGTCGTCGGCCCGTTCGCCGTTCTGGAGCGGGCTGTTGTCCCAGGCGTAGGCGGCGGCCCAGTCGCCGTCGTCCGCGCCCCCGTCGGCGGCGCCGGAATCCGGGGTCTCCAGTGCGGAGGGCGCGGAGAGCCAGTCGTCGTCCCCGTACGGATCGGAACCGCCCGCCCCGGCCGGGGCGACGGGCTCCGGCGCGGCCTGGGCGTCGGCGGCCGCCGCGGTCGCCCGCAGCATCCCGGCCACCGAGCGGGCGGCGTCGGCGCAGTACAGCCGCTCCTCGGCCGCCCAGTGCTCGCGGACCAGCTCCGCCAGCAGCGCGTCGAGCCCGTCCAGCGCGGTGCGCAGCGCCGTCGTGCCGCGCCCGGCGGCCCAGGAGTCCGCCGCGTCCCGCCAGAGCCTGCGGACCGCCTCGGCGGTGAGCCCGAGGCCGACCAGCAGCCCGGCCCCGCCGAGCCAGAGCGGCGGTTCGACGGCGTACGCGGCCGCCGCCCCGGCCACCGCGCCGGCGACGGCGGCGACCCGGGGGCCCGCCGTCCACCGGGCGGTGCGCCGGCCCGAGCGCAGCCGGCCCGCGCCCACCAGCGCGACCAGCACGAACACCACCGGCACCAGCAGGGCCGCGGCGACGGCGGGCCACTGCCACAGGCCGCCGAGCAGTCCCGCCGCGCCCGCCATGAGCAGCACCCCGCCCGAGGTGCGGGGCGGTGCGGCGTACTCGGTGGCGGAACCCCGGTTCACCGACTCCTCGGAGTGGTCGGCGAGCCGGTGCAGCAGCGCGGTGCCCGGCACCGGCTCGACCCGGCCGGCCAGCGCGGTGAAGTGCTGGGCCACCGAACGCAGCGCGAGCCCGTCGCCGAGGAGGGTGCGCGCCAGTTCGCGCAGCCCCTCGCCGACGCGTTCCCCCGCGCTGTCGGCCGACGGCACCCGCAGCCCGAGCGCGCCGAGCCGGGCGGTGGCCTCCGCGGTGGGCGCCGCCGCACCGCCGCCGCCCTGGAGGGCCCGCTCCACCAGGGTGCGGAACCCGTCCAGATCCTCGCGGGCCTGCTGCAGATCCGCCTCCAGGGCCTCGCGCCGGGCCGGGTGCAGCAGGCCCGGGAAGGCCCGCAGCGTGACGAGGTCCTCGTCCGCGCGGTCCAGGGACTCCGCGCACGCCCGGTGCGCGAGGTTCACCGGGCCGTCCGGCCGCCGGTGCCCCTGGCCGCGGGCGTCCCGGCCCGATACGAGGGCGCGCAGCGGTTCGGGCAGCCGGGCGTCCGGGGTGATGTCGACCGGGTCGCCGGACCCGGAGTCCTCACCCGCGAACCGGGTCAGCGCGTCCCGCCAGGCCCGGTCCCTGACCTCCGCCGGCAGATCCTGCTCCAGCAGCCGGACGCCGGGGGCGGCCACGGAGTCGGGCAGCTTCCTCAGGTCCTCCAGGACCCGGACGAAGACGTCCGGCACCGACAGCAGGTCCACCAGGACGGCCAGTGCGGCGGGGTCGTCCGGTTCCGGCCGGTCCAGGGCGGTCCGGGCGGACCGCAGATCACCGGCCCACACCAGGCCGGTCGAGGAGGCCCGCAGGGTGGTGGGCCGCACCAGTCGGCGGTCGGGGAGGTACACCTCATCGCCGCCGGCGTACGAACCGGGGGAGCTGCCGACCAGCAGCACCAGGATCCTGGTCTCGCCCACCGCCCGGTAGCCGGAGAGCAGTTCGTACTGGAGCTGGTGGTCGGTGAGCCCGGCCGGGGTGTCGGTCACCAGGAACAACGGGTAGTCGGGCTCGGGCAGTCCGGCCCGGCCCAGCTGTTCGGCCACCCGGTCGCGCACGGCCTGCGCGGTGGCCAGGGCCGCGGCCCCGGAGCGCAGGTCGAGCCGGACCACGGCGGTGGTGTCGTCGAGAGGTGTCACTGCGCGCCCCCGTTCCGGCCGGAGCGCCCGGCGGCGTCCTCGTCCGCGTCCCACCCGTCGCCGTCCCAGCCGTCCGCCGCCGGCCGGCGGACCGGCGGCCGGTCGTGCCCCCCGAACCCGTCCGGCCCGTCACCGAACCGGTCGTCCCGGCGCCCTTCGTCCCGGCGCCCTTCGTCCCGCCGTGCTTCGTCCCACGCCCGCTCGCCGCCGAACCGGTCGTCGCCGGAGGGCCGGGGCTCGGTGAAGCGCTCGTCTCCGAACCGGTCGTCGCGGGGCGGCCGGGAGTCGGTGAACCGCTCGTCCGTGACCCGCTCGTCGCCTGAGGGCCGGGAGGCGCCGAACCGGTCGTCGCCGGCCGGCCGGGGCTCGGTGAAGCGC
>MUNB01000227.1 GCA_002154345.1 Streptomyces griseus | reverse complement strand
GTACGAAGGGAGGGGGCGGCGCGGTCCTCGTCGGCGGCGGACCGGGGCGCGGGAACCACGGGGCCGACGCCCGGATCGCCGAACGGGTCCGGGAGGCCGGTGAGTTCACGCAGCCGGGCGAGGTTGTCCCGGGTCACCGACCACAGCGCCCGCTGCCGGTCGTGGACGTCGGCCACCGCCGCCGCGTGGTCCGCCAGCACCGCCCGGGCCCGCTCCGCGAGCCGGGCGCCGAGGGCCCGTTCGTGGACGGAGACGCCCCAGTCGGGCCGGTCGATGTCGGCGAGGAAGTAGGCCAGTTTGGGGTGCGAGACGAGGCTGATGACGGGGGTGCCGCAGCCGAACGGGATCATCCCGGCGTGCCCGCGCATCCCGATCACCAGGCGGGTGCGCCGGTAGAGATCGCGGATGGCGTCGTTGGAGAGGAGATACAGCGGCTCCACGGGGAGGGTGAGGCCGTGTTCGCGGCGCAGATCGTCGACGAAGCGTTCGTCGGCGGGCATGTGCGCGGCGTAACGGACCTCCGCGGAGGCCGAGAGGTCCCTGATCGCGGCGGCCATCTCCGCCAGGAAGTGCCCGTAGTCGTGACCGAAGCGGAGTCCGGCCCGGTCGTAGGCGCAGTTGATCAGCACGGTGTCCTCGCGTGCCACCGGTTCGGCGAGGCGCGCGTCGAGGTGACGGGCGACGGTGGTGGGGCAGGGCTGGTAGCGGACCTTCTCGCGGAGGGAGTCGGGCAGCAGTTCGCGGACCCGGGCGACGGAACCGTGGTTGCGCAGCCCGAAGAACGCGGACCGCTCGACCAGGGTCCGCAGCGAGGCGGCGAACCGTTCGCGGCGGTAGCGCTGGCCGTCGAAGACGTTGTAGCCGACGGCGAAGACCACCAGGGGTGCGGTGATCCGGGCGAGCACGTCGTCGGGGATGTTCCACTGCCAGCCGCTGTTGCCGTTGGGCGCGGTGTCGGGGAGGAAGAGTCCTCCGCCGCCCACGATCACCGCCCGCCGTTCGTTGAGGCGTTCGAGGCCGGCCTCGTCGACCAGCAGGTGCGCGTGCTGCTGGTGCCAGCGGTCCGGACCGGTGTCGGCGGTGAAGCAGCTGCGGACCGCTTCGGGCAGCACCTTGTCGCCCGCGTTCTCCTCGCCGTCGGCGAACAGGGCGACGTGGGCGAGCTGTTCACCGGGCGGACTGTCCGGCACAGCACCGCCCGCCGCGATCATCTCGGACGTACGGGCGTACCAGGCACGGCAGTTGGCGTCGGCCGGGTCGGCCTCCAGCCCGGCGAGCGCGTACCCCCGGGCGTCCTCGGTGCGGCCCAGCAGCCAGGCGAGCCGGGCGAGTTGGCCGTAGGCGCGCGGGGCGAAGTCCGGTGAGGCGGTGGCCAGCAGCAGATGTGTCTCGGCCTCCTCGTACCGGGACAGCGCCATCAGGCAGACGCCGAGCGTCTCGTGGCAGCGCGGCAGATCGGGGCGGCCCACGACGGCCTCGCCCAGCAGCGCGACGGCCTCGTCGTGCCGGCCGCGCCCCCGGTGGATCTCGGCGATCCGCCGGACCAGGTCGATCGGCGGTCGGGATCCCTCGGGGAACGGGAGCGCGAGGTGCAGCAGCAGGTCGGGGTGTCGGGGGCCGGTCAGGGCGAGGTAGGCGGCGCGGAACGCCTCGTCGTCCAGGTCGAAGCGCGCCCGTGCCGCGTGGGCGGGGCCGATGGAAGTGGTGGGCGTACCGGCGAAGTTCAGGACGACGACGTCTTCGGGGACCGCCAGGTCGTCGCCCAGCCGCAGCGCCGGGAAGTCGTACCGGGGTTCCAGGGGTACGAGGACGCTCTCCGGGATGTCCCGCGCGGCGGCGGGCGGTACGGAGTGGTCGAGGTCCTGGCGCTGGATCACCAGCAGGCCGTCGTGCGGGTCCGGGGCGCCGTCGGGGCCGGGGCGTGGTACGGCGGCCACTCCCGTACGGAGTTTCAGCAGGGCGTCGAGCGGGCCGAGGACGACCATGGCGGGGCTGAGGGCGACCACGGTGTCGTACCCGTCGAGGCCGAACACCTCGTGGCGCCCGGCAGCGGTGCGCGGGACCAGCCGGGGGTGCAGCCGGCGGGCGGCGTCGAAGTCGGTGTCCGGCAGGCCGGGGTGCAGGACGACGACGTCCTCGCAGAGGCCCGGGTCGCTCAGCGCGATGCTGCGCAGGAGGGCCTGGAGTCCGGGCAGTTCGTCCGCGCCGGCGACGTACACGGCGAAGGCGATCCTGCGCTTCCCGGTGACGGCCCGGCGGTCGTCGGCGGATGCGGACCCGGCCACGGGGGTGGAGTCGTGCGTCGTCATCTCAGGGTGATCCTCACTGCGGTGTCGTCCGTGGTCCCGGTGCGCGCCCCGATCCACTCCCGCTCGCGCGGGGGGAGGGACGCCGGTCCTTCGAACCCGATGAGGTCCACCCGGGCGGGCGTGCCCAGGAAGTCGAGGAGCCGCAGCACGGTGTACGCGGTGCTCGCGGGCCCTTCGCCGTCGGCCGTCCCGCCGATGAGCGCCGGATCGTGCAGCGGGCGGCGCAGCGAGGCGTCGCCGATGCGGTCCTGCGCACCGGGGACGAGCCGGCTGCGCAGGGCGAGCCGCCAGTGCGGGAGCGGGTCGCCGAAGACCAGCCGGGTGCCGGCCCGCCGGTCCCAACGGGGGCCCTTCCACGGGGTGTCGCCGCGCAGGGTGCAGACGTGCAGGTCGGTGCGGGCGGTGGGGGCGGCATGGCGCGGGGCGTCGCAGCGCACGACGAGGTCGTAGCCCTCGATCAGGGCGGCCAGCGAGCTGCCGGGCCGTTGCTCCTGCTCGGCGGTGCGCGGCGTGTCGGCGACCAGGCACACCGTGCGGCCCGCGACGAGCCGGCGCAGACCGGGCACGCCGATGGGCTCGGCCCCGCCGAGGAGCGGGTCGGCCATCGGGTCGTGGTCCGAGAGCCGGCGGTGTTCGGCGTAGAGCGCGGCGAGCCGGCGTACGGCCGGGTCGGCGGCCCCGAGTTCGGCGGTACGGCGGCGGACCAGCTCGGTGAAGGCGGCGCGGGCCTCGGCGGCGGGCAGCCGGCGGGAGAGGCGGACGGCCCCGGCACCGGCACCGGTCCCGACTCCTGCCCCGACTCCTGCCCCGCCCCCGGTCC
>MUNB01000226.1 GCA_002154345.1 Streptomyces griseus | reverse complement strand
CCGGTGCGGCGTACTGCGGGGGCGGTCCTCCGGCGCCCGGCGGTACGACGGTGCCGTGGGCCGGGGTCGGCCGCTGCACCGGCGGAGCGGGCGCCCAGGGGCCGGGGCCGCCGTAGGGCGGAGTGCTGTACTCGTCGGGCTCGTGCAGCGGCTGCCCGGACGGGCGGGGGCCCGGGACCTCCCGGCCGTGCTCGTCCGGCCGCCCGGAGCCGTCGGAAGGCTGCGCCGGAACCGGAACCGGGGCCGGGATCTGGCTCCGGGCGGCCGGCTCGCGGTCCTCGACGGCCGGACCACGGTCCTCGGCGACCGGCTCGCGGTCCTCCGCGGCCGGCGTACGGTCCTCGGCGGCCGGACCGGCCGCCGAGGGGCGGCTCCACCACTTCGCCTGCGGCCCGGTGGGCTTCCCGTCGTCCATGCTCTCCCCGCAACTGGCCTCTGTACGCCCCACCGAGGCGTCCCTCACCGGAATTCAACCAGGTTTGCGAATCCCCGCGCAGGGTCCGGTCAGCGCCGGGGGGAAAGCGGGCTCGCCAGATCGTTGGTGGGCGAGCCCGGGGTCGGCCCCGAGGTGAGCGGGGAGGGTGTGGACTTCGGCACCGCACCGCCGCCGAGCGCCGCCGCCAGCAGCGGGGCCGCGGACGTCGTCGGGCGTATCAACGGCGGCACGGACACGTTCAGCACAGGAAGGGTGAAGGGGTGTACACCCGCGGCCGGGCCGCCGAACAGGTGCGGAACGGCCGGCGCCTGCCGGTTCGGCGGAGGGGTGACGGCCGGGACCACCGGGGTCGTCCCGGTGAGCGACGGGGGCACGCCGTTCGTCCCGGCCATGGCCGTGCCGGACACGGGCCGCTCGGCCGCCGGGCCGTCGCCGGTCACCGCGAGGGCGCCGCCGCCCCGGCGGCTGACCGCCGTGGCGCCGCTCTCGGCGCGGGTCTCGGCGTCGAGCGGGGTGACGGTGTTCCCGGTGCCCTCGGCGCGCAGGGGCGATTCGGGGCCGGAGTCCAGCGGCAGGGTGCCGCCCAGCGCGATGGCCGCGAGGGAGACGGCGCTGGCCGCGGCGAACGCGAAGCGCCGTCCCCGCCAGGGCGAACGGTCCGCGTCGCGGGCCACCTCGTGTATCCGGAAGGCCGAACCGGAAGCGGCGCCGCCGCGCAGCACGGCGGTGGAGCCGTGGGTGGCGGGGAGGTAGCCGAAGCCGTCCAGCGGGGAGGGCGCGGTGTCGGCGCGGGTGCTGCCGGCGGAGGGCCGCAGCCCGGGGAAGAACTCGTCGGCGAAGGGGCCCCGGCCGCCGAACGGTCCGCCGGAGCCGGTGTCGTCGCCGCCAGGACCCCCGGGAAGGCCCTGCAGGCGTGCCAGGAACCCCTCGGAGGGCGAGGGTGAGGCGGACATGGCGAAGGCGCTCTTGAGGCGGCGCTGGGCATCGGCCTCGGCCTTGCACTTGGCGCAGGTCGCCAGGTGGGCCAGGACCCGCTCGCGGGCGTCGTGTTTCAGCTCGCCGTCGACCAGCGCGGCGAGTCGGTCCCCCAGGTGTGCTTCCGCGGGGGTGGGTCCTGTGCCGCTCACGCCAGTCCGCCCTCCCCCGCCAGGACCGCGTCCGCCAGGGAGCGCTGCTCGGCGCGGGCCTCGGGCGAACGGTGCTTGAGCGCCTTGCGCAGATGCGAGCGGCCGCGGTGGATCCGGCTGCGGACGGTGCCGAGCTTCACCCCGAGGGTCGCGGCGATCTCCTCGTAGCTGAGGCCCTCGATGTCGCAGAGGACCACGGCCGCACGGAATTCGGGCGCGAGGGTGTCCAGCGCCTGCTGCACGTCGGCGTCGAAGTGGGTGTCGTTGAAGACCTGCTGCGGGGACGGCTCACGGCTGGGCAGCCGCTCGGCCGCGTCGTCGCCGAGCGAGTCGAAACGGATGCGCTGCTTGCGCCGGACCATGTCCAGGAAGAGATTGGTCGTGATGCGGTGCAGCCAGCCCTCGAAGGTGCCGGGCGTGTAGGTCGACAGCGAGCGGAACACCCGGACGAAGACCTCCTGGGTCAGGTCCTCGGCGTCGTGCTGGTTTCCCGTCAGCCGGTAGGCAAGGCGGTACACGCGACCGCTGTGCGTGCTGACGATCTCTTCCCATGAGGGCGGGGTCCACGCCTGAGAATCCGCATCAGAGGCGAAGGTCGCGGTCGGTGCGGAGTCTTCGGAAGAACGGTCAGCAATGTTGGTCACGGATTTCGGCTCACCGGCCGACCTGAGCAGGCGCCTCAGCACCCCTCCCCGGTCCACAGGCGCAGCCGCACCTCCCCTATCGGCTCTGGTGGTGTCCAGTGGAGCCCCTACCATAGCCACCTCGCCCGTTAGCTCCGGATAAGCCTTTTTCCCTGATGGGGCCGGGCGTCACCCGGGACTTCGCCGCAGCTCGCCGGTCCGATCCGCGGACCCGGTCACTGCGCTCTCCCCACTCCTTGCACAACGCCCGGTCCCATCTGCGGGTTCCCGGGTCCAGCGGATACAGTCACCGTTGCGCCAACTACGGGGACAGGAGAGGGTCATTACCGCCAACCGGCAGACGAGCTGGGCGTTCGCCGACGCCTTTGTCGCCGAGGACGAAGCACTGCACGTGGCCCGGGAGCGGGCTCGCGAGCTGGGGCTTCGCCCGGTGTCACCGGGCACCGGCGCCGCGCTGCGCCTGCTGGCAGCCGCCGCGGACGCCAAAGCGGTGGCGGAGATCGGCACGGGCACGGGCGTGTCCGGCATCTATCTCCTGCACGGAATGCGGCCGGACGGGGTCCTGACCACGGTGGACCCCGAGCCCGAGCGTCAGCAGTTCGCCCGGGAGGCGTTCCGCGAGGCGGGCTTCGCCACCAACCGGGCCCGGTTCATCCCCGGCCGCGCCCTGGACGTCCTGCCCCGGCTCGCGGACGGCGGTTACGACCTCGTCTTCTGCGACGGCGACCGCCTCGAGAGCCTCGATGTGCTCGCTGAATCGTTGCGCCTGCTGCGTCCCGGCGGGCTGGTCTGCTTCGAGGGCGTCTTCGCGGACGGCCGCACCGTCGACTCCGCGGCCCAGCCGGCCGAGGTGCTGCGGCTGCGCGAGCTGCTGCGGGCGGTGCGCGAGAGCCAGGAGCTGATGTCGACCCTGCTGCCGGTCGGCGACGGACTGCTCTGCGCGGTCCGGCGCGGCTGAGCCGCGCGGGACCCGAAAACCACAGGCGGGCGAACGCACGACTGCCCGGCACGGAGACCGTGCCGGGCAGTCGTGAAGGTGATGGGCGTTCCGCGTCAGCCGACGACCTTCTTCAGCGCGTCGCCGAGGGCATCGGCCTCGTCCGGAGTCAGCTCGACAACAAGCCGACCGCCGCCTTCGAGCGGAACGCGCATGACGATGCCCCGCCCCTCCTTTGTCACCTCGAGCGGGCCGTCGCCCGTCCGCGGCTTCATGGCCGCCATGCTCGTTCCCCTTCCTGAAACCAGCTCATCGCAACCGGCGGCCCCATGACAGGCGCTGCCTCACCGGCATCGAACACATTGCTTCTTCGCCATTATCCCGCATCAAGGACCCCGATGACCAACATCGGTCTGCATCGCTTGCGCAACGCGCTCTCGCAAAACCACCCAATTCGGCGATCCGGCTGCGATACTGCGCCGCCCGGGCCCCCCAGGTGAGGGCCAATTGTTAGACGCAGGTCACATCCCTGCCCCGGTCCGCGTCGGCCATGCTTGCCTGCAAGGAGCAACGATGCCCGAGCAGCGAGGGGACACCGGAATGGCCGACGAGCAGGCGAACACCGTTCTGTACGACGTGAGCGAGGGGCTCGCGACGATCACGATCAACCGGCCCGACGCGATGAACGCGATGAACACCGCGGCGAAGGTCGCGCTGCGCGACGCGCTGCGGGCGGCGTCGGCGGACGCGGGCGTGCGGGCGGTGCTGCTCACGGCCACCGGGCGCGCCTTCTGTGTCGGCCAGGACCTCAAGGAGCACGTCGCCACGCTGACGGCCACCCGCGAGGCGGGCGGCGGGAACGCGCTGAGCACGGTGCAGGAGCACTACAACCCGATCGTGCGGGCGATCACGGAGATGGCCAAGCCGGTGGTCGCCGGGGTGAACGGCGTCGCGGCCGGGGCCGGATTCGGTTTCGCGCTGGCGGCGGACTACCGGGTGGTCGCGGACACCGCCTCCTTCACCACCTCGTTCGCGGGCGTCGCACTCACCGCGGACTCGGGCGTGTCCTGGACGCTGCCCCGGCTGATCGGGCAGAGCCGCGCCGCCGATCTGCTGTTCTTCCCGCGGTCGATCTCGGCGCAGGAAGCGCTGGAGCTGGGGATCGTCAACCGGGTCGTTCCGGCGGCCGAGCTGGCCGAGCAGGCGGCCGCGGTGGCCCGCACCCTCGCGGAGGGCCCCACGGTGGCGTACGCGGCGCTGAAGGAGTCGATGGCGTACGGCGCCGGGCACACGCTCGCGGAGACCCTGGAGAAGGAGGACGAACTCCAGACCCGGGCGGGCGCGTCGCAGGACCACACCATCGCGGTGGAGGCGTTCCTCGCCAAGGAGAAGCCGGTCTACCTCGGGAAGTAGCCGCGGGCTCAGCCCGGTGCGCTGCCGCCGCCGCGCGCCACGCAGTCCACGAGGTGGTCGTCGACCAGTCCGCAGGCCTGCATCAGCGCGTAGGCGGTGGTGGGTCCGACGAAGCGGATCGAGCGCTTCTTCAGCTCCTTGGCGAGCGCGGTGGACTCCGGGGTGACCGCGGGGACGTCCGACAGCGCGCGTGGGGCGGGGCGGCCGGCCGGGTCGGGGGCGTAGGACCAGATCAGCTCGTCCAGCTCCCCGGCCGGCCACCCGGCGAGCACCTTGGCGTTGGCGAGGGTCGCGTCGACCTTGGCCTTGTTGCGGATGATCCCGGGGTCGGCCAGGAGTCGCTCCCGGTCGGTGTCGGTGAACTTCGCGACCGCCCCGATCCGGAATCCCTCGAACGCGGTACGGAAGGTGGCGCGGCGGCGCAGGATCGTGAGCCAGGAGAGCCCGGACTGGAATGCCTCCAGGCAGAGCCGTTCGAACAGGGCGTCGTCCCCGTGGACCGGCCGGCCCCACTCGGTGTCGTGGTAGGCGAGGTAGTCCTCGGTGGACAGGCCCCACGGGCAGCGCAGGCCGCCGTCGGGGGCGGGCAGGGCGGCGCTCATCGGCCGTCCTCCTCGGCGCGGTCCGGGCCCTCGCCCCGGTCCGCCGGCTCCGCGGGCCGGTCGCCGGGCTGCTTGAACAGGTCGGTGCCGCTCGTCACCGCGGCCGCCTGGGCTCCGGCCAGGGTGGACTCCAGCTCCGCGATCCGGGCGTCGCGCTCGGCCAGCTCGGCGCCGAGCCGGGACAGGGCCTCGTCGACGTCCGCCATGCGGTAGCCACGGGCGGCCATGGGCAGGCGCAGCGCCTCGATGTCCGCCCGGCCGACCGGGCGGCTCGTGGGCAGCGGGTCGGTGAACCGCTCGGGCGGGACGTCCTGGAGCACCGCGCTCCCCCCGCCGCCGACCACCGCGAGGGTGACCGCGGTGACGACCACGACCATCGTGAGCAGCAAGAACCAGAACACGCGCATCTCCCCGGGGGCGGAAACCTCGTCCGGCTCCGATCGTGCCATGCGGCACGGACAGTCGGGGCCGACCTCGGGAGGCCTTAGGGTCGCAGGCGGGCTATCTGAGGAGGAAACAGGGGATGCGAAGCGGTGCACTCAGGCTGGGGCGGCGGGAATTCGGGCCGCACGAGCCGGTGATCATGGCGATCGTGAACCGGACCCCGGACTCCTTCTACGACCAGGGCGCCACGTTCGGGGACGAGCCGGCGCTCGCCCGGGTCGAGCAGGCGGTGGCCGAGGGCGCCGCGATCATCGACATCGGCGGGGTGAAGGCCGGCCCCGGCGACGAGGTGAGCCCCGAGGAGGAGGCGCGCCGCACGGTCGGGTTCGTCGCCGAGGTCCGCCGCCGCCACCCGGACGTGGTGATCAGCGTCGACACCTGGCGGCACGACGTGGGCGAGGCGGTCTGCGAGGCCGGGGCCGACCTGCTGAACGACGCGTGGGGCGGGGTGGACCCGAAGCTGGCGGAGGTCGCGGCGCGGTACGGGGCGGGGCTCGTGTGCACGCACGCGGGCGGCGCGGAGCCGCGGACGCGGCCGCACCGGATCGCGTACGAGGACGTCATGGCGGACATCCTGCGGGTGACCGTGGGGCTGGCCGAGCGGGCGGTGGAGCTCGGGGTGCGGGCGGACGGGATCATGATCGATCCGGGGCATGACTTCGGGAAGAACACCCGGCACTCGCTGGAGGCGACGCGGCGGCTCGGGGAGATGGCGGAGACCGGGTGGCCGGTGCTGGTGTCGCTGTCCAACAAGGACTTCGTGGGCGAGACGCTGGACCGGCCGGTGAAGGAACGGGTCGTCGGCACGTTGGCGACGACGGCGGTCTCTGCGTGGCTGGGGGCGCGGGTGTATCGGGTGCATGAGGTGGCGGAGACGCGGCAGGTCCTGGACATGGTGGCGTCGATCGCCGGGCATCGGGCGCCGGCCGTGGCGCGGCGGGGGCTGGCGTAGTTTCTGGCCGCCTGCCCGGCGGGCGGGGCCTGGGGCGCTGCCCCTGGGCCCCGCTCCTCAAGCGCCGGAGGGGCTGGAACCGATGTCCTCAAGCGCCGGACGGGCTTGATTGTGGCGGGCCCGTCCGGGAGGTGCCGGTCTAAAGATGCCCTCAATCGCCGGGCAGGCTTGAGGGGGTTACCGGCCGACCTCCTTCGTCACCAGCATCACCGCTTCCTCCACGTCGTCCGTCACGTGGAAGAGCAGCAGGTCCTTCTCCGAGGCCTTGCCGCCGGCCACCACCGTGTCGCGGAGCCAGTCGACGAGGCCGCCCCAGTAGGCGGTGCCGAACAGGACGATCGGGAAGCGGGTGACCTTGCCGGTCTGGACGAGGGTCAGGGCCTCGAAGAGTTCGTCGAGGGTGCCGAGGCCGCCGGGCAGGACCACGAAGCCCTGGGCGTACTTCACGAACATCGTCTTGCGGACGAAGAAGTAACGGAAGTTGACCCCGATGTCGACGTGCGGGTTGAGACCCGACTCGAAGGGCAGCTCGATGCCCAGGCCGACCGAGACGCCCTTCGCCTCCCGGGCGCCCTTGTTCGCGGCCTCCATCGCGCCCGGGCCACCGCCGGTGATCACCGCGAAGCCGGCGTCGACCAGCGCCTTGCCGATCGCCACCCCGGCCTCGTACTCCGGCGATCCGGCCGGGGTGCGGGCCGAGCCGAAGACGCTGATCGCGCTCGGCAGTTCGGCGAGCGCGCCGAAGCCCTCGACGAACTCCGACTGGATGCGCATCACCCGCCAGGGGTCGGTGTGCACCCACTCGGAGTCGCCCTCGGAGTCCAGCAGCCGCTGGTCGGTCGTGCCGGGCTGGACCTGCTCCCTGCGGCGCAGGACCGGGCCCAGCCACTGCTCCTCGGGGCTGACCGCTCCCTCGGGAACCTCCGCGCCCTCGGGGATCCGTGCGTCCTCGGCGTTGCCCATGTTCCGCTCCCTCCACCGACCCGCGTCGTGCTGGGTCGTGTCGTACTGCGTACGGCCAGCGTAGATCGGCGGAGGTTACGTACGGGGGAATGCGGGGCGTCCACCGGTCAGCCGGTCGACGCCTCGGCCCGTCAGCCGGTCAGCCAGGAACGCAGGCGCGTCTCGCAGTGGGTGATCTTCTCGACCGCCACGTGCTCGTCGCGCTTGTGGGCGTACATCGGGTCGCCGGGGCCGTAGTTCACCGCGGGGACGCCGAGTGCGCCGAAGCGGGAGACGTCGGTCCAGCCGAACTTGGGCCGGGCGGTGCCGCCGACGGCCGTCATGAACGCCTGGGCGGCCGGGTGCGAGAGGCCGGGCATGGCGGCGCCGGAGTGGTCGTCGATGATCGTCTCGGCCACGCCGCAGTCGGCGAAGACCTCGCGGACGTGGGCGATGGCCTCCTCCTCGGTGCGGTCGGGGGCGTAGCGGTAGTTGACGACGACGGTGCAGGCGTCCGGGATGACGTTGGTGGCGACGCCGCCCTCGATGCCGACCGCGTTGAGGCCCTCGTGGTATTCGAGGCCGTCGATGACCGGGCGGCGGGGCTCGTACGCCGCCAGCTTCGCCAGGATCGGGGCCGCCGCGTGGACGGCGTTGGACCCCATCCAGCTGCGCGCCGAGTGGGCCCGCTCGCCCGTCGTCCGCAGGTGGACCCGGAGCGTGCCCTGGCAGCCGCCCTCGACCTCGCCGTCGGAGGGCTCCAGGAGGACCGCGAAGTCTCCGGCGAGCCACTCGGGGTGGGCTTCGGCGATGTGGCCGAGGCCGTTGAGGTGGGCGGCGACCTCTTCGTTGTCGTAGAAGATGAAGGTCAGGTCGCGGTTGGGCTCGGGGACCGTCGCGGCGATCCGGAGCTGGACGGCCACGCCGGACTTCATGTCGGAGGTCCCGCAGCCCCAGAGGATCCCGTTCGCGTCGAGGCGGGAGGGGACGTTGTCGGCGATCGGCACGGTGTCGATGTGCCCGGCGAGGACGACCCGCTCGGCGCGGCCCAGGTTCGTCCGGGCGACGACGTTGTTGCCGTGGCGGTCGACGGTGAGGTGGGGCAGGGCGCGCAGGGCCGCTTCGATCGCGTCGGCGAGGGCCTTCTCCTCCCCGCTGACCGAGGGGAAGTCGACGAGCCGGGCGGTGAGCGCCGGTCCGTCCAGAGTGAGGTCAAGGGCGAGGTCAAGGGTGCTGTCGGCCATGGCCCCGACCCTAAGGGACTTGGGTATCGGCCCCGGGCGGGGCCTCCAGTACGGTGGGCCCGTGCCCAGGACAGCCAGCCCCACCCGTCGCAGCCGCCTCTTCCGGTTCGCGGCCGCCTTCGCCGTGCTCGCGGCCCTGGGCGGCTATGTGGCCGTGCAGTACTCCTCCTCCGGCTCGAAGAACCCGCCGCGCTGCGTCGTGGAGGCCACCGGCGAGGACGGCGGGGTGTCGCACACGTACGAGATGAGCCTGGCCCAGGCGGTGAACGCGGCGACGATCTCCGCGGTCGGCACCACCCGGGGCATGCCCGAGCGGGCGGTGACGATCGCGCTGGCCACCGCGCTCCAGGAGTCCACGCTCCGCAACATCGACTACGGGGACCGGGACTCGCTGGGGCTGTTCCAGCAGCGCCCGTCGCAGGGCTGGGGCACGCCCGAGCAGCTCATGGACCCGGTCTACTCCGCCGGTGAGTTCTACGACCACCTCGCCGAGGTCCCGGGCTACTCGCGCCTCCCGCTGACCGTGGCCGCGCAGCGCGTGCAGCGCAGCGGTTTCCCGCAGGCGTACGCGAAGCACGAGCCGGATGCCGCGCTGCTGGCCGCCGCGCTGACCGGGCGCAGGCCGGCCTCGCTGAACTGCACCCCGTCGACGGCCACGGCGGACGGTCCGGGGGACGCCGGGCAGGTGCGGGCCGAGCTGGTGCGGGCGTTCGGCAAGGAGGTGCTGCCCACCGCGAAGGCCGCGGGCGTGTCCGCCGCCTCGACCGTCTCGGTGCCCGTCCCGGCGACCTCGGCGCGGACCGAGGACAAGGCGTCGCCGCGGCGCGGCTGGGAGCTGGCGCACTGGGCCGTGGCCCAGTCCGAGGCGCTGCGGATCGAGCGCGTGAGCTACGCGGACCGGGTCTGGGACGCCGGTACGGGCTGGCGGACGGAACGCTCGAAGGGGACGGAAACGGGCACGTCCGCGGTCAAGATCAGAGTCGTTCAGTAGTACGGCCCGTCACCCGTTCGGACCCTGCGGGCCACGCCCCGGGGCCCTTTCCGCACCACTCCTCCAAGCCTCGCCGACCTGCTCCGATTCCCTTGCCGCGCAAGGGAAGTGACGGTTCATCGGACTCCGGCGGTATGGATTGTTTGCCCGGGTTCTTCCGCTGCGGATTATCGGACGCATTGCTCAGCCTTTACCTTCGCCCACCGCAACCTTCCCCTCCCCCGAAGCGGTTGTCAGTGCGTCCGATCACCGGACAGACAGATTCGTGCACAAACCGCTGAAGGAGCATCATGTCCCTCCCCCTGACCCGTCGGATCGCTCGTGCCGCGCTGCTGATCGCCGCAGGCGCAGCCCCCGTGGTCGGTGCGGCCGGCGCCGCGAGCGCCGCAGATCTCCCGGCGACCCCGGACCTGGGCGGCCTGACGGCGCTGGACGGCGCCGGGCTCGGCAACACGGTGGACAGCGCCGCCCAGCAGGGCACCCAGGCGGCCGGTGAGACCGGTGGCCGGCTCGTCGGCACGGCGCTCCCGGCCGCGGGCCAGACCGTCGGCAAGTCCGCCGCGGTGGCCGTCCCGGCCGCCCAGGAGACCGCCGGCCAGACCGCGGGCAACGCGGGCCAGGCCGTGGGCGGCGTGGCCGACGCCGCCGGCGGCGGTCTGCCCACCGACTCCCTCACCCAGGGCGGCCTGCCGCTGGGCGGTCTGCCGATCGGCGGCTGATCCGCCGCCGCACAGCAACGCGCCGAGGGGCCTCGGGAGTGCGCACTCCCGAGGCCCCTCGGCGCGTTGTGCCGCCGTCACGGCGGCGGGCGGGGGTCAGGACAGGCGCTTGACCGCCGACGCCACCCGCTCGTCGGTCGCGGTGAACGCCACCCGGACGAAGCTCGCGCCCGCCGGACCGTAGAAGTCGCCGGGCGCCACCAGGATGCCCAGCTCCGCGAGGTACGCCACGGTGTCCCAGCACGGCTCGTCGCGGGTCGCCCAGAGGTAGAGGCTCGCCTCGCTGTGCTCGATCCGGAAGCCGTGCGCCTCCAGGGCCGCGCGCAGGGCCAGGCGCCGGTCCGCGTACCGGGCCCGCTGCTCGGACACGTGGACGTCGTCACCGAGGGCGGCGACGGTGGCGGCCTGGACGGGGGCGGCCGTCATCATCCCGCCGTGCTTGCGGATCAGCAGCAGCTCGCCGAGGACGGCCGCGTCGCCCGCGATGAAGGCGGCCCGGTATCCGGCCAGGTTGGAGCGCTTGGAGAGCGAGTGGACGGCGACGATGCCGTCGTAGTGCCCGCCGCAGACGTCCGGGTGGAGCACCGAGACCGGCTCGGCGTCCCAGCCCAGCTCCAGGTAGCACTCGTCGCTGAAGACGAGGACATCGTGCTCGCGCGCCCAGGCGACGATCCGGGTCAGCTCGTCCCGGGACAGCACCTTCCCGGTCGGGTTGGACGGCGAGTTCAGCCAGAGCAGCTTCAGCCCCGCCGGGTCCAGCTCGGTCGGGTCGTCGTAGGCGACGGGCTCCGCGCCGCAGAGCCGGGCGCCGACCTCGTACGTCGGGTAGGCGAGCCGGGGGTAGGCGACCCTGTCACCGGCGCCGAGCCCGAGCTGCGTCGGCAGCCAGGCCACCAGCTCCTTGGAGCCGACGACCGGCAGCACGTTGGCGTGGGTCACGCCGACCGCGCCGAGGCGGCGCTCCACCCAGCCGGTGAGCGCGTCCCGCAGGGCCTCGGTCCCCCACACCGTCGGATACCCGGGGCTGTCCGCCGCGGCGACCAGGGCCCGCTGGATCAGCTCGGGGACCGGGTCGACCGGGGTGCCGACGGACAGGTCCACGATGCCGTCCGGGTGGGCCTGGGCCGTCGACTTGTAGGGCGCGAGCTTGTCCCAGGGGAAGACCGGCAGGCGGGAGGAGAGTGCGGACACGGGGCTCTGCTTTCTCGGGTTGCTCAGGCCGTTCCCGGCCGTACGGAAAACGCCTCGGTCCCGCACGGTGACACGCCGTACGGGACCGGGCAGCGCGCAGGGCGCCGTCGCCTACTGGTTCTGCGGCGGCAGTCCGGCGACGAACGCGTGGTCGCGCTCGATGAGTCCGAGCTTGGACGCACCGCCCGGCGAGCCGAGGTCGTCGAAGAACTCGACGTTCGCCTTGTAGTAGTCCTTCCACTCCTCGGGAGTGTCGTCCTCGTAGAAGATGGCCTCGACCGGGCAGACCGGCTCACAGGCTCCACAGTCGACACACTCGTCCGGGTGGATGTACAAGGACCGCTGGCCCTCGTAGATGCAGTCGACGGGGCACTCTTCGATGCAGGCCTTGTCCTTCACGTCGACACAAGGCTGCGCGATGACGTAGGTCACGCTGTCGTTCCTCCTCGGTAGGGCGTTGGCTCTCGCGCGGGAGCGCGGCGTCGTCGATGCCCGCCCCTAGTATCTCCGTTCTCGGGCACGATCCGAACAGGAGGGGCGGAGAGAGCTGTGGAATTCACCATCGGCGGACGGCTGGAAGTCCGCATCACCCCCGCTGACGTGGGCAAACGCGTGTCCGTGCGGCGCCGGACGGACGGCGGCGGCACGGGCGCGGAGTTCACCGACACGGTCGGGGTGCTCACATCATGGGACCACGGTGTGCTCGCGATCACACGAAAGAGCGGGGAGTCCGTCCACATCGTGGAATCCGCGCTCGTCGCGGGCAAGGTCGTGCCCGCCGCGCCGGCCCGCCGACGGGGCCCCGCCGCCTCCTTCGAGGAACTGGCCGCCGTCACGGCGCGCGCCTGGCAGCCCGTGGAGAGCGAGCCGCTGGGCGACTGGCGGCTGCGCGCCGCCGGGGGCTTCACCCGGCGCGCCAACTCCGCGCTGCCGCTCGGCGATCCGGGCCTGCCGCTCGGCGAGGCGCTGGGGCGGGTCCACGCCTGGTACGAGGAGCGGGACCTGCCCGCGTACGTCCAGACGGCGACCGGGGCCGAGGGCACGCAGGAGCTCCTGTGCGCGGAGCTGGAGCGGCACGGCTGGCGGCGCGAGGTCTCGGCGGAGGTACGGATCGCCGCGCTGGCGCCGGTCGGTGACGTGGCCGCGGACATCGCGGCGGTCCGGCTGAGCCGCGAGCCGGACACGGACTGGCTCGCCCGCTACCAGCGTTTCTCGACGCCCGGTCCGCATGTGCTGCGGGTGCTGGGCAGCGGCCCCTCGGTCTGGTTCGCCACGGTCCCCGGGGAGTCCGCCGCTCCGGCCGCGATCGGACGGTGCGTCGTGGACGGGCGGTGGACCGGCTTCATGGCCGTCGAGGTCGACCCGGAGCAGCGGCGGCGCGGGCTCGCCACCACCGTGATGACCGCGCTGGCGCGCCGGGCGCTGGACGAGGGCGCGTCGGCGGCCTGGCTCCAGGTGGAGGAGGACAATGAAGGGGCGCGGGCGCTGTACGACGGCATGGGCTTCGCGGCCCACCACCGCTACCACCACTACCGCTCGGCGTGAGGAACCACGCGATGAGCCACCGGGACGTGGGTCGGAAGGACAGGGGCATGGGTCGCATATGAGCGCGCTGGAATCCGGGACGGCCGAGCGGCGGCGGCAGTTCGCCGAGGAGGCCCGGTCCGAGCGGCCGGACCTCGCCCTCCTCTGTCTGCTGCTGGGAGCGGAGGCCGGACCGGTGGGCCCGGCCGAGGTCCGCCCGGTGGTTCCGGGAGAGGCCGATCCCGACCCGTACGGCATCGACGCCGCGCAGATCGAGCTGGACCGGCTGGCGGGGCAGCTGCCGTACGGCTCGCGCTCCGCCGCCGGCTGGGCCTCGGCACTGGCCGAACTGCTGGGCGAACGCTGCGGCTTCGGGGGCTCGTCGGTGGACTACCAGCGACTGGACTCCTCGCTCCTCCAGCAGGTGCTGCGCCGCCGCCGGGGCCTGCCGATCCTGTTGTCGGTCGTCTGGATCGAGGTCGCCAGGCGGGCGGGAGCTCCGGTGTACGGGGTGGCGCTGCCCGGCCACTTCGTCGTCGGCTTCGGCGGCCCGGAGCACCCGGTGCTGGCCGACCCGTTCGCCGGGGGCGCGCCGCTGACCGGGCAGGACGCGGAGCTGCTGGTCACGGGGGCGACCGGGGCGGCGCTCGAGCCGTCGATGATGGTGCCCGCGCGGCCGCTGGAGATCGTGCTGCGGATCCTGAACAACGTACGGGCGTGGGCGGCGGCCCGGCCCGAGCGCACCGACGTGGCCCTGTGGGCGGTGGAGCTGTCGCTGCTGCTGCCCTCGCATCCGGCCAGGCTCCGCTACGAGCACGCCCAGCTCCTCGTCCAGCGCGGTGAATTCCTGCGCGGGGCGGCGGAGATGGAGGAATATGCGGACGTCCTCGACGGAATCGAGCCGACGACGGCCGAGAACATCCGGCGCAAGGCCCACGCCGCACGCGCCCTGCTGAACTGAACCGGCCCTCCGGCGAGCGATCCGCGACATCCGACCCGCACCGGCCGTCCGAACACCCTTGTGGTGGCGAGACGGATGGGTCCGTGGGCGATGTGCGCTCCCGATTTACATCCGAACGCCCCCATCCGCGCCCACCGGACGCGCTTTTCGGCCCGTTCGTCCGCGTACGCGAATGCCCATGCGCTCAACTGGAAACCCGTCACCGGATGCGCACAGCCCGTCGCATTCCGCGTCCGGCGGGCCGGAAGAGAAACCTGGGGGCAGATCGATGACGACCGTGCTGTTGGTCCACACCGTGCCGTTGTGGCGCGCTTCGCTGGCCTCACTCCTCGGCACGGGGCGGGGCATAGAGGTCCGCACCGCCGAACACGGTGCGATACGCGCCGCGCTGAGCGGGCCCGGGCCCGATGTGCTCCTCACCGACCTCGACTGTCCGGGCGTACTGGACGTCCTGGACGAGGTGCGGACGATGACCGCACCGCACGGCGGGCCGTATCCGCTCGCCGTGCTCACCCGCAGCGACCGGCCGCGCGGGCTGCGGCGGGCGTACGAGGCGGGGGCGCTCGGCTACATCGACAAGTACCGCCCGGTGGACGACCTGTCCGAGGTGATGCACAAACTGGCGGACGGCGGACGGCATATCGACGAGTCGCTGGCCTTCAGCCTGCTGCAGGTGGCCGACATGCCGTTGTCCCCACGGGAATTGAGTGTGCTCTCGATGGCCGAAGGGGGTGACACCGTGGCCGGAATCGCCGCTCGACTGCATCTGACGCCGGGGACGGTCCGCAATTATCTCGCCGCCGCCATACGGAAGTCCGGGGCGCGCAATCGGCTGGACGCGATCAGACGGGCGAAGGAGGCGGGGTGGATCTGATGCCGTGCCCCTCGCCGTGCCGCTCTTCCTCCGGCTCCCAGAAGCCTGCCAGGTCCCGGTAGAGGGCGCTGGAGCGCAGGAGTTCGGCGGGGGTGCCGCACCGGGTGCGCGGGCCGTCCATCACCAGGGTCCGTTCGGCGCGGTGGGCCGAGCTGAGCCGGTGGGCGACGACGACCAGCGCGCCCGGCAGCGCGGCGAACGCCAGCTCGGCGCGGGTCTCGGCGGCCGGGTCGAGCCGGCTGGTGGCCTCGTCGAGGATCAGCAGCGGCGGGGCGGCGAGGTAGGCCCGGCCCAGGGCGACGAGCTGCCGTTCGCCCTGGGAGAGCCGGTCCGGTGCGAGCACCGCGTCCAGCGAGCCGAGCCGGGAGAGCAGCGTGTCCAGGCCGAGCGCGTCCGCCATGGCCGCGATCTCCCGGTCGCGGGCGTCGGGCCGGAGGTAGCGGAGGTTGTCCCGCAGCGAGCCGCTGAACACATGGGCGTGCTGGGGCAGCAGGACGCGTACGGAGGTGGCGTCGGCCG
>MUNB01000225.1:6078-6422 GCA_002154345.1 Streptomyces griseus | reverse complement strand
GCGCTGTTGTCGGACGCCTCTGTTAGAACAAGGTCATGACATACAGGTTCACCGCGCAGATCGCCTGGGGCGTCGACGACCCGGACGAGGATTGCGTGCAGGCGGGCGTGGCCGAGTCGGACGAGGAAGAGGGCTTCTCCCTGCACTTCATGTGCGACTTCGAGGATCCCGGCCCGCAGGAGATAGCGCTGGGCATGGATACGCACTGCCTCGTCACCCCCGACCAGGGCACGGCCTATGGATGCATACGCACCGTGGAGTTCGAACGGGATCTGCTGCGTGTGACGTTGGACCCCGAGTCGTTGGACGACCTTGATCTGCGGGATCACGTCATCGAGGCCGTG
>MUNB01000225.1:0-6049 GCA_002154345.1 Streptomyces griseus | reverse complement strand
GTACGGGCGGCCGGCCGCCCGCGCGAGGCTGACCATGGTGTAGCGCCTGTGGCGCAGTGCGGCGACGGTCGCTGCTCAGCCCGACCTGCGGTGCTCGTGCCAGGCGATGGCGGCCCTGGCCGGGCGCCGGGTCCACGGGGTCCGGCGTCAGGGCCGAGGCGGCCCGGATGTCGGGCGGCTGTACGTACACCTCTGCGTGTCCCGTGCCTCCGCGCCCACCCGCCGCCACGTCACCGGATCGCGTATCCGTCCCACAGGGTGCCACCGGACCGGTCCAGCACCCCCGCCACGGCCTCCGCGAAGGCCTTCGTGTCCCCGGTCATCGCCTGCGCGGCCGATCCGGACAGCGCGCGGTGTACCTCGGGGGCGGCCGCGGCCAGCCGTCGAGAGAGCCATTTGCCTGTGCCGAGCCAGTGGCCGCCGACCAGCAGGACCAGCTCCGAGGCGCGTTGCAGCAGGTGCGAGACCAGGTACGCCCGCTCCGCGGGGTCCGTGCAGCCCCGTAGGTCGTCGAGCAGGTCGGTCAGGATGTAGCGCTGGTAGTCGTGCTCCTGCTCCGAGAGCGGCGGCGGGCCCGCGGCCCAGCGTGTGCGTGCCTCGTCCTGGAGCGCGGCGCCCAGGCCGTCCGTGTCCACCAGGAGCATGCCCTCGGCGCACATGGCGAGCAGCGGTGAACTCCGTTTCGCGGTCTCCTGGTCGGCGAAAGCGTGCCAGCGGGACTCCGTCTGTACGAACAGCTCCACCGGCCATCCGCGATACATCAGGTTCTCCCGGCCCGCGGCGAGCGGGTCGTCCACGAGGACCACGATGTCCAGATCGGACGTGGGCGTCCGGCGGTCGGTCAGCACACTGCCGGCGAGGAAGGCCGCCCGGGCGGCGGGGAACCGGTCCCGGACCAGTGCGCGGGCTGTGAGCACGGGGTCGTCCATGCTCGCAGCGTACGTGCCGGTGCCGTACGGGAGCGGGCGCGCTCTCGGCCTCAGGGCCTCCAGCGGAACGAGGTGGGTGTCGGCCGGTCGGTGGGCGCGCGGAATGCCGTCGGTCCTCCCGGCCGCCTTCAGCGACCGGCGGCCGCCAGCACGGCCGCCAGGCCCTCCCGCAGGTCTTCGACGAAGGGGTCGGGGACCTCCAAGGACGGGAAATGGCCCCCTGCTTCGGGCGACCCCCAGTGGACGATCCGGCGGAAGCGCTCCTGTGCCCAGGGGCGCGGACACTTCTCGATGTCACGGGGATAGACCGTGATGGCCGACGGGACGTCGACCCGGAGGCCGGGGTCGAGCGAGTCGTGGCTCTCGTAGTAGATGCGGGCCGCCGACGCGCCCGTGCGGGTCAGCCAGTAGAGGGTGACGTCGTCGAGGATCCTGTCGATGGAGATCCTCTCGAACGGGCTGTCCTCGGTGTCCGACCATTCCGCGAACTTGTCGAGGATCCAGGCGAGCAGCCCGACCGGTGAGTCGACGAGCGCGTAGCCGATGGTCTGCGGGCGGGTCGCCTGCTGCTTCGCGTACGCCGCGCGGCGGAGCCAGAAGTCGCGGGTCTCCTCGGTCCACCCGCGCTCGGCCGCCGTCAGTCCGTCCGTGGTCAGTCCGGGGGGTGCCTGCGCGGTCGTCGTGTGGATGCCGAGCACGTGTTCCGGGAACCTGCCGCCGAGGATCGTGGTGATCACGCCTCCCCAATCGCCGCCGTGGGCAAGGAATGTGTCGTACCCGAGCCTTCCCATCAGCTCCACCCAGGCGGCCGCGATCTTCTCCGTTCCCCACCCGGTGGTGGCCGGCCTGTCGCTGTAGCCGAAGCCCGGCAGGGACGGGACCACGACGTGGAAGGCCGGTGCGTCAGCGGCCTTGGGGTCGGCCAGCTCGTCCACCGCGTCGATGAACTCGGCGATGCTGCCCGGCCAGCCGTGCGTCAGGATCAGGGGAGTGGCATCCGCCCGTGCGGACCGGCGGTGCAGGAAGTGGATTCCCAGATCGTCGATGGTCGTGCGGAACTGGCCGATCCGGTTGAGGCGCTCCTCGAACGACCGCCAGGTGTATGCGGTGCGCCAGTAGTGCACGACATCGACGAGGTCGGTGAGGGGGACGCCCTGCTCCCAGCGGAGGGGGCCCGGTCCGGTGCGGTGGACCGTCTCCGGCTCCGGCAGTCGCGCCGCGGCGAGTCGTGCGCGCAGGTCGTCGAGGTCGGCGTCGGTCGCGTGGGCTTCAAAAGCTTGTACGTCGTTCGTCGGGCGGGTCATGAGACCTCCTGCCATCGGGAACCGGCTAAGCCGGTTCTAGCAGCAGCCGGAGCCGCGATGCAACCGCCTAAGGTGGTTCCATGCGTGATCGGTTCCCTGACTTCCGCCTCGGCAGCGTGCTGGCGACCAGCTTCACCGGGACTCTGTCGGAGCGGCATGGCGACCCTGTCGAGCGCATTCCCGTTCCGCGGCGACTGGTCGACTGGCTGGCGGTGAACGGCCTCGCCGTGGACTCCTGCACCCCTGCCCAGCTCGACCGTGCCCGGGAGCTGAGGGAGGCGATGCACGCCGCCGCGACGGCGGCCGCGCTCCAGGAGGCTCTGCCCGCGTCTGCTGTCCGGGTCATCAACGACCGCAGCGCTCAGGGGCGGGCCGCGGCGATCCTGACGCCCGAGGGCGAGCGGCGTTGGCGGCTCGGCTCGTCCTCCGGCGTGGAGGACGCCCTCGGCGTGATCGCCGCCGACGCGATCAGCATCATCGCGGGCGAACGCGACGGGAAGCTGGCCCTGTGCGCGTCACCGACCTGCCGGGCCGCCTTCTTCGACACCAGCCAGAGCCGGACCCGTAAATGGTGCGACATGAACACCTGCGGTAATCGTCAGAAGAAGGCGCGCTTCCGTGCCCATCAGCGCGGAGACGCCGGACCGGCGGAGTGAGCCCGGTCCGGCGGTTCCTCCACCTGCTCCGCTCGTCCTCCCGGCCGGTGGCCCGGACCAGGGCCACCGGCGCATCCGAACGCGGACATGCCGGTGCCCGGCGGCGAACGCGTCGCTGCCGGGCACCGGTGACGGGTGAACGGGCTCGGCCCCTGGCAGAGGCCCCGCGCGTCAGCCCTTGATCTCGATCTCGCCGTTCTTCGACGTCGAGGCGTCCGCCTCCGAAGCCTCCGGGGCGCCCGGCGCGGGCACCGTGGCCGTGCGGGACTTGAGGTTCTGGAGGAGGGACGCCAGGTCCACGCCCGTCGTCGAGTTGAGCAGTTCCATGCCCTGCGCGACGTTGTCGGTGACCGTACGGGCCAGCTGGCTCGCGCCGTCCGTGGAGATGACCGTCATCTTGTCGATGGCGCTCAGCGGCTCGGAGGCCTTGGCCACGACGCTCGGGAGGACCTCGACCAGCATCTGGAGGACGGCCGCGTCGCCGTACTGCGCGAACGCGTCGGCCTTCTTCTGCATGGCCTCGGCCTCGGCCGCACCCTTGGCGGCGATCGAGGCGGCCTCCGCCTCACCCTCGATGCGGACCGCGTCGGCCAGCGCCGAACGGTGCAGCTTCTCACCCTGACCGGTCAGGCGTGAGCGCTCCGCGTCGGCCTCGGCCTCCTTGACCTGGGCGATGCGGCGGGCCTCCGCCTCCTGCTCGGCCTGGTAACGGGCGGCGTCGGCGGGCTTACGGACCTTGGTGTCCAGCTCGCGGTCGGTCAGCGCGGCCTGGCGCTCGGCGACCTTCTCCTGCTCCTGGAGGACTTCCTGCTGGCGTGCGGCCTCGGCGAGCGGACCGGCGGCGTTGGCCTTGGCGGCCGCGGCTTCCGTCTCGGCCTTGATCTCGGCCTGCTTCAGGTAGTACGTCCGCTCGGCGATGGCGATCTCCTCGGCCGCCTTCAGCCGGGCCTGCTCCGAGGCCCGCTTCGCGATGGCCTCGGCGATGTCCGCCTCCTGCTTGGCGCGGGCGGCCTCCGGGCGGCCGAGGTCCTCCAGGTAGGAGCCCTCGGTGGTGATGTCCTGGATCTGGAAGGCGTCCAGGATCAGGCCCTGGCCGGAGAGGCTGGCCTCGGCCTCCTCCGCGACCTGCCCGGCGAACGCGGCCCGGTCCCGGATGATGTCCTCGACCGACATCCGGCCGACGATCGCGCGGAGCGCGCCGGAGAGCACTTCCTGGGTGAAGCCGACGATGCCGTCCTGCTGCTGCAGGAAGCGCTGGGCGGCGGCGCGGATCGCGTCCTCGCTGCCGCCGACCTTGACGATCGCGACGCCTTCGAGGTTCGACTTGACGCCGCGCAGCGTCACCGCGCCGCGCACGGCGATCGGGATGTGCCGGCTGGACAGGTCCAGGGTGAACTTCTGCTGGACGAACGGCACGACGAAGACGCCGCCGCCGACGACGACCTTCTGGCCGCTGTTGTCGATGCTGGTCAGTCCGGTGACCGGGTCCGTCGACTTCTTGCCGCGGCGGCCCGTGATGATGAACGCCTCGCTGGGCCCGGCCACCTTGTAACGCGTGATGACGACGAGGCCGAGCAGGACGAGAAGGACGACGATGCCGATGACGGCGATGACTACTGGACTCATGAAAGGTGTCCCCCCTGCCTCCCGTGGGGGGACGGCAGATTGTTGTGGAGCGGGGTGGTGCCAGGGAAAGGGAATGGGAAAGGGAAAGCGGATGGGAAAGGTGGTGATCGGGCGGTCTGTGCCGGGTGGTGGTGGGTTGTCAGGTGGGCGGACGGCTCACGGTGGTCACGTGGTCAGCGCTCCACCGGGCGGACCGCGACCGAGGTGGTCGACAGTGCCGCTTCCACCCAGATCTCGGTCCCGCGCGCCACGGGCGTCGCCGACTTGGCCGCGTACTTCACCGGCTGGTCGCCCAGCCGCAGCAGCACCTCGCCGTAGCCCTCGGCCGGGATGGCCGTCACGACGGATCCCGAGGTGCCGACCAGGTCGCTGTCGCGCGGAGTTGCGTGCGTCTGGTCGCGCATCAGGGCCTTGCTGAGTTTCCAGGTCAGCCAGCCCGCCACCAGTCCGGCGGCGACGCCGACGACCGTGGCCACGAGCGTTCCCGCACCGGTCGAGCCGAGCACGATCGCTCCGCCGAAACCGAGCATCGAGATGAATCCGGCGATCACCGGGAGCGAGAGCAGCCCGTCGAAGAGGCCGTCGAGCACGCCGTCGAAGAGGCCTTCGAGTACCCCGCCGAAGATCAGGGAGAGCGCGAGCAGCACGATCCCCGCAATGCCGAGACCGAGAAAGAAGGTCACGCGATCACTCCCCTGTTGTCGACTTCCCCCGAGCATTTTCCGTCGATCTGGCTGGATGATCCCATACACCACCTCCTTCGGTCACTGCCGGGTTCCGGCAATCTTTACGCTTCTTTGATGCCGGACAACCGGTCGGTGAGTGTGGAGAGTGACTGGAACGTCGCTCCGAGCAGCGCCACGTGCTTCCAGCGCAGGATTCCGTCCGGGCCGATGAGGAACACCGCCCGCCGCACCCCGATGCCCGGCGCGGAAACCCCGTACGCCTTGGCGATCTCCCGGCCCTCGTCCGCCAGCAGCGGCATCCGCAGGTCGAAGGCGCGGGCGAACGACTCATGGCTGTCCACACCCTGTGGACTGATGCCCCAGACGTCGGCGTCGAGACCCTCGAAGGCCTCCATGCCCGAGGAGTACGAGCACAGCTGCTTGGTGCAGACGCTGGTGTTGTCCCCCGGGTAGAACGCCAGCACCACGGACCGGCCGCGGGCGGACGACAGCCGGTAGTCGGAGCGTTCGAAGGTGTCGCCCGAGGGTGACAGGACTCCGCCGGGGAGGGTGAAGTCCGGTGCCGCGCTGCCGAGTTGAGGTCCTGATGCCATGGAGGGCTCCTTCGGTTCCGTAGAGGGGGATGCCGTGGACGGCACGGATGGTTCCGTGGCCGTGACCGTACAGTGGACGGCACTTCACCCATCCGGAGCGGCCGCGGCGCCGAATACGGGGCGAGGGGCACCGCGCCCCGCACCCGGACCTGGAGGCACGCGTGGCCCAACGACCGCCGTCGGCAGCGGTTCTGGTTCTGCACGGGGGCCGGGAGAGCGGTACGGGGCCGCCGCCGCCGGGCCCGCTGAATCTGC
>MUNB01000224.1 GCA_002154345.1 Streptomyces griseus | reverse complement strand
AACTCGCGAACCTCCCGCCGGTCCCGGGGGCGGGCTCCGGGGCCGGCGGGAGGTTCGCGAGTTCCGCGCCGATCCGGTCCGCGAGCACGTACTCCCCCGCGGCCGTGGGGTGGAGGCCGTCCGCGTACAGCCTTCCGGCGTCCGCCACGGGCGCGATGGCCGACCCGTCCAGCAGATGGAGAGCGCGGTCGCCCAGCCGTTGCAGCACCCGCACCGCCTCGGCGGCCAGGGACCGGGTGTCCTCCAGCGTCAGCCCGGCGCTGTTGACGGCCCGTTCGCGCTCGGGCGAGGAGAGCGGGGTGAGCACCACGACCGGGGTGTGCGGGTGGCCGTCGCGGATGGTCTCCAGGAACCCGCAGACGGCCGGGCCCCAGCTCCGGGCGGTGAACGCGCCCCGGATATGGGCGTTGATGCCGAGTTCCAGGGTGATCAGGTCCGCCGGGGTGTCCCGGATGGTCCGGGCCACCACCGGATCGAGGTACGCCTCCCCCGCGAACCCGAGGTTGCGCAGCCGCCAGCCGCGCCCGGCCGCGACCAGGGCGGGCCAGCTCTCCGAGGGCCCGGCGGCGTACATGCAGTGGGTGAGTGAGCTTCCGTGGACCAGCAGGCGGCGGCCGGTGCGCTCCGCCGCGAGCAGCTGCCGATGGCCGCGCAGGGTCACCGCCGCGATCCGGGTGACGCTCAGATGCGGGAGCCAGACCTCCACTTCGGCGGGGCCGCCGCCCGCGCCGGGCAGCGGGAAGGCGATGCGGTGGCGTCCGGGGCCGCCCGTCCAGCGGTGGGCCAGAACGCCGTCGACCCGGACGTCCAGCGGGGAGCCGCCGGGGTCGTTCTCCACCTCCAGCTCCAGCTCGGAGGCGTCCGTGCGGACCGCGAAGCGGACTCCGGCGGTGGTACGGGCCAGCCGGGAGAAGTTGGCGGACATCGCGGTGGCGAGCCGGTCCACCGGCATCCGCAGCGGCAGCTCGGCGTGGTGGTCGCCGCCGCCCCGTTCCCAGCCGGCGATCCCGTCGAAGGACAACCGCGGGTCGCCGGGGGCGAGCCGTTCCGCCGCGGCGCTCTCCGGACCGGCCGCCGCGGGTAAGGGGGAATCCGACATCGTTTACCGCGCTCCTTTTCATCTATCGCCAAACAATCTTGCGAGAAAGGATAGTCGCGACTCATGGGGGTGCGTAGTGCGCGTGGAAGCGGCACTAGGCTGGGGGAGAGCGAAAACGTTCTGGGACCGGACAATCTCGACTCACCGGATGGCCCGCCGTCCTGGACCGCAGGAGGAGCAGTCATGACCGCCGCACGGCCTTCCCGCCCCACCTCGCCGAGCCGGGATCCGGAGGGCGGCGAACGCGAGCGGTATTTCTCCCGGCTGGCGCGGGAGCGCCCCGACATCGCACTGTGCCGGGCGACGACGCTGGTGGCCCGCGCGGTCGACGAGGAGTTGTCCGGGCACCGCCTGACGGTGGCCCAGCATCTGGTGCTGAAGATGCTGAACGACGTGGGCCCCTGTTCCCAGCAGGAGTTGAGCGAGCAGCTGCGCATCGACCGCAGCGTGATGGTCGGCTGCATCGACGGGCTGGAGGACTCCGGCCTCGTACGGCGTGAGCGTCACCCCCGGGACCGCCGGGCCTATGCGGTGACCCTCACCCCGGAGGCGGGGCCGGCGCTGGCGGAGGCGGAGGGCGGGGTGCCGCGGCTGCTGGACCGGGCCTTCGGATCGCTGACGGCCGCCGAGCGGCGGACCCTGACCCGGCTGGTGGGCAAGATCCTCGACGTGAACTGAAGCCCGGCCGGAGGGCGCGACGGTCCGCTCAGTGTCCGTGACCGGCGGATTCGCCGTGCTCCGGGGCGGACTTCTCGGGCGCCGCGCCTCCCGCGTGCACGGTGAAGGCGGCCGTACGGACCTTCCCCTCGTGCCGGAAGTCGAGGAAGAGGCGGTAGGCCCCCTTGCTCGGAGCCGTCGCGGTGAAGGAGACCTCCGGCCCGGGCTTCGTCCGGCCGTCGCCCGGTTCGCCGTTCGGGTGGACATGGAGGTACGCCAGGTCCCCGGCGCGCAGGGCGACGAGGTGGCCGTACGCGCCGAGGTAGGGCTGGAGGTCGGTGACCGGCCTGCCGTCCTTCTCGACCGCCAGCTTCAGCTCGCTGCCCGACCCGGGACGCAGCGCCCCGTCGAGCGTCACCTCGTACCCGTCGACGGTCACGGTCCGCTGCTCGCGCGGCAGCGGCTCGGGGCGTGCGTCGCCCGATACGGCGAGGTCCGCGCCCAGGGTGACGCCCTCGGCGTTCTTCACGTCCGGGGTGAAGTCGGCGAAGACCCGGTAGCCGCCGGCCTCGGGCAGCTCGACGGGGGCGGACCAGGTGCCGTCGGCGGCCCGTACGGGGTGCAGGTGCCGGTAGGTGGTGAGGTCGTTCGACGCCACGATCAGATGCAGCTCCTTGCCGTGCTCGCGGCTGAACGCGGTCACGTTGCGCGAGGTGTCCTCGTCCACGACCGCGAAGCGCAGCTCGGCCGGCTCACCCGCCTCGACGCGCTCGGTGCCGAGGTCGAGGGTGAAGCCTCCGTCGGAGACCTGGAGACCGCCGGGCAGCTCCGAGCCCTTCCCCGCACCCTCCTCCGCCGCGCTCTCCTCGGCCGCCGGGTGGTCCTTCGCTCCGTGGCCGTCGTTCTGGGCCGTCTCCTTCGGGGCGACGGCGGGATCGAGGGCGTCGCCCACCGCGTACGCCGAGCCGAAGGCCGCCGCGAGCCCCACGGCGAAGGCCGAGATCTTGAGACCGGTTTGCATGACCCACTCCCTCGTCAAGGCCGCCGGGTCGCGACCACACACTTCGAAGGATACCCCCCAGGGGTATGAAGTCAACCGACACCGATCTTGCGGAGAGCGGGTCGGAGCCAGGAGAATCGCCACCATCGGCCAGGCCGGAGCAGGGGGAGAGCGGGACTTCATGGGGACGTTGGTCGCGTTACTGGCGGTGCTGGGCGGAGTAGCCGCGTGCTGTGCGGTGATTCTGGTGCGGCGCGGCCGCCGCGGGCCCACCGAGAACGCGGACGGGTTGCTGATCGAGCAGGAGGCCCGGCTGCGGGCGCAGCAGATGCGGAGCAACGGGCGGGACTACCGGGCCCACCCGCACGGAAATCCGGGATCCACCTCAGGACCGGGCCGCCGCTGACCTTCGTCGGCTCAGGACCGCGACGGGCCGGGGGCGCTCGTCGTCACCGGCCCTCGCCGCTCGACTCGCTCACCTCGCCCGCCCCGCTCATCGCCGCCAGGGTGCGCAGCAGGGTGTCCGTCTGCTCGTCCATCGGGAAGAACGACTCCACCGCGAGCTCCGAGAGGGTCACGTCGGCGGGGGCTCCGAAGGTGGCGATCGTGCTGAAGAACGCCATGTCGCCGAGCGGCGTACGGATGCGCAGCGGGACGACGAAGCCCGTCGGGTCCACCGGGCCGGGGTCGATGGCGAGGTCCGGCGGGGCCGGGTAGGCGGACACCTCCTCGTACAGCTCCCGCAGATCGCCGTGGCCGGTGGTGTCGACCTGGTGCCGCAGCCGGCCGAGGGCGTGGGCGCGCACCTGGGCGAAGTTCAGACACTGCGAGGCGAGCCCCTCCGGGTGGAGGATCAGCCGCATCACATTGGCGCCCGACTCCGTCAGGTGCGGCGGCACGGTGGCGAGCAGGAGGGACATCGCGTCGTTGTGGTCGACGATGTCCCAGATCCGGTCGATCGCGGCGGCCGGATACGGTTCATGGCCGGCCAGCATCGCCCTGACGGCGGAGCGGACCATGGTCATCCGCTCGCTGTCGAGCGGCGACTCCCGGTAGGCGGGGGCGTAACCGGCCGCCAGCAGCAGGCCGTTGCGATCGCGCAGCGGGACGTCGAGGTGGTTGGCGAGCCGGAGGACCATCTCCCGGCTCGGCCGGGCGCGGCCCGTCTCCACGCAGGAGAGGTGCCGGGTGGAGGTATCCGCCATCAGGGCCAGGTCGAGCTGGCTGAGCTTGCGGCGGCGGCGCCACGCGCGGAGCAACAGGCCTACGCGGGGCGGCTCTTCGGTCTCCATGACCTCACCGTATCCGGGGCCCGCGGCCACCCGTCCATGACCTCGGAGGTCATGGAGTCCGGGACCTGCGGCGTGGCACGGTGTCATCGCCCCACCCACCCGAGGAGGTCCGAGATGACGTACACCCTTTCCCCGTCCGCGGCGACGGTTCCCGCACGGGACACCGCCCGGTTTCTCCGTCTGGTGCTGCGCGTCGACGGCGTGAGCACCGCCGTGATGGGCGTCGTCCTGATCGCGGCCGCCGCACCGCTCGGCTCCGCGACCGGGATGCCGGTGGCCTTCGCCGTGGCGTTCGGCATCTTCCAGATCGGCGGGGCGGCCTGCCTCGCCCTGATCGCGGGCTATCCGGTGATCCCGACCGCCCTGGCCAGGACGGTCGTCGCGGTGAACGCCCTGTGCGCGGTCGGGTGTGTGGTGATGGCCTTCGCGGACTTCATGCCGCTCAACGGGTTCGGGACGGTGTTCCTGATGATCGGCGCGCTGATCGTGACGGTCTACACCGCGCTCCAGTACACGGGACTGCGACGGATGACCGGCGCGGCGGTCTGACCCGGCCGCGCGGGGGCCTCAGTCCCCCGCCAGCTCGTCCGGCGCGGACCGGGCCAGGTCGGCGAGGGTAGCGAGGGCCCGGGAGAGGACCTCCCGGGTGGGAGAGGCCAGGCCGAGGCGGATCGCGTGCGGGCCACGGGGGCGGCCGGCGGTGAACGCGGCGGCCGGGGTCACCGCGATGCCGTGCCGCGCGGCGGCGGCGACGAAGGTGTCGGCGCGCCAGGGGCCGGGCAGCTCCCACCAGCGATAGCAGGAGACCGGGTCGCTCCGGGTGCGGAAGTCGCCGAGGTGGCGGTCAGCGATCTCCTGCCGCGCCCGGACTTCGCGCTGTTTGGCCCGTACGAGCGTGTCGACGGTGCCGTCCGCCTGCCACCGCACCATCGCCTCCAGGGGGAAGCGCATGGGCGTCCACCCTCCGGAGCGCAGGGCCCCCGCGACCCGGCCCGCCGACGCGGCGGGGGCCACGGCGAAGCCGAGGGACAGCCCCGGCGACAGGCGTTTGGAGAGGCTGTCGACGAGGACCGTGTTCTCGGGGGCCCGCGATGCGAGGGGCGGCAGGTCGTCCCTGAGGAAGGCCCAGACGGCGTCCTCGATCGCGTGGATCCCCGCGGTCAGCAGGACATCGGCCAGTCGGTCGAGCCGCCGCCCGGGCATGGTGACCGACAGCGGGTTGTGCAGGACCGGCTGTACGTAGACGGCGTGCAGCGGATCCGCGCGGTGCGCCTCCTCCACCGCTTCCGGGACCAGCCCGTCCTCGTCCATCGCGAGGGGCACGAGGGTGACGCCGAGCCGGGCGGCGATGGCCTTCAGCACCGGGTAGGTGAACTCCTCGACACCCAGCCGGGCGCCGGGCCGGGTCAGTGCGGCGACGGCGGCGGAGATGGCCTGGCGGCCGTTCCCGGCGAACAGGATCCGTTCCGGATCGGGCCGCCCGCCACCCCGCGCGAGAACTTCGGCGGCGGCGTCGCGGGCGGCGGCCGTGCCGTCCGGCCCGACCGGGCGGAGCGCCGACTCCAGGTGGTCGGAGCGCACCAGCTTCTCCAGGCCGGCGGCGAGCAGCCCGGCCTGTTCGGGCACGACGGGGTGGTTGAGCTCCAGGTCGACCCGGCTGTCGGCGGGCTCGGACAGGGCGGGTGCGGGGGCGGGCGCACCGGGCGCGTCCGTGACGAAGGTGCCGCGCCCGACCTGGCCGACGGTGAGACCGCGGCGGGCGAGCTCCTGGTAGACGCGGACGGCGGTGGAGTTGGCGATGGCGTACCGCCGGGCGAACTCCCGCTGTGGAGGCAGGCGTTCCCCGGCCCTGAGCCGGCCGGCCGCGATCTCCGCCGCCACGAGGTCGGCGACGGACCGGAAGTCCTTCACGGGCTCCCCTCCCCTGGTGCGTGGAACGGCATCGAAGCACAGCATTGCACCGAGTGCAATGTCCCCTATTGAACCGATCAGAAAGGCGAACCTAGACTCAGATTGCACCGAGCAGTGTGGTCGGCGCACAGAGTGCCGGGCTGTCCGGCTCCGGGTGAACAGAGCGGCGGACACGCATGGTTGAGCTGAGCGGGGTGCTGGGTGTCGCGCTCGTGGCACTGGGCATGGTGCTCACCCCGGGCCCGAACATGATCTACCTCGTCTCCCGGAGCATCACCCAGGGCCGTCGTGCGGGCGTGGTGTCGCTCGGCGGGGTGGCGGTGGGCTTCCTGGTCTATCTGCTGGCCACCAATCTCGGTCTGTCGGTGGTCTTCCTCGCGGTGCCCGAGCTGTACGTGGCGGTGAAGCTGGCCGGCGCCGGCTATCTGGCCTACCTCGCCTGGTCCGCCCTGCGGCCCGGCGGCATCTCCGTGTTCGCGCCCAAGGACCTGCCGCACGACTCCTCGCGGAGGCTGTTCACGATGGGCCTGATGACGAATCTGCTCAACCCCAAGATCGCCATCATGTATCTCTCCCTCATCCCTCAGTTCATCAGCCTGGAGGCGGGAAACGTCCTCCTCCAGGGCTTTCTGCTGGGCTCCGTCCAGATCGCGGTGGCTCTCACCGTCAACCTGTGCATCGTCCTGGCGGCCGGAGCCATCGCCGTCTTCCTCGCCCGCCGCCCCTCCTGGCTCCGCGCCCAGCGCTATCTGATGGGCACCGCCCTGGGCCTGCTGGCCGTCTCGGTGGCCATGGACTCCTCGGCTCCGGCGGCCTCGGGCTGAACGGCCCCCGGGGTCAGAGCATGATGAGCAGGCGCGTGTCGGCCTTGAGCTTCCTGTTCACCGAGCGGCTCTGCACATAGACCTCCAGCTTGGGATTGTTTCCGGCCTTCACCGAGACGGTCCCGCGGACTCCGGCGCCGAACAGGAGGTTGCGCGCGGCCTCACCCGTGTAGGCGCGGTCGGTGTCCTTCTCGACCACGATGACTTCCTTGTCGGGCTGCACCTGAACGCGGGAGCCCAACTGGTAGTAGCAGGAGCCGCGTTCGTACGTGACGCCCGGGTGCGAGTCGACGAAGGCGCGGATCTCCGTCTCCTTGTCGACCTTCAGCAGGCGGTACTTGTCGGCCGCGACCGGTTCGAGGGTGGCCCGCACATCGTCCACGGATATGTCCTGGCCGACGGCGAACAGGTTTTTCGTACCGCGCACGCCCTGCTCGCGGCCCCGGAGGAAGCTGGTGGCGGCGGCGCGCACCGTGCCGATCGCGTCCTCGACGCCCTTCTGGGAGTCCGCGTCCCAGATGGCGATGTTGCCGGCCGGGAAGCCGTAGTTCTGGGCGGTGCGCTTCGCCAGGGAGTTGGGGACGAGGATCGCGGAGGTCCAGTGCCCCGGGAGTCCGTTCATCTTCGCGGTGATCCGGTCGAGCCACGGGCCGAGGATGCGCATGTCGCCGTCGTGCCGCCGGTCGCCGCCGGAGGCGTTCTCCTCGCCGTCCGTCACGACGATCTGGAGGAAGCTGTGCTCGCCGTACTCCTCCCAGATGTGCCCCAGGTCGTCCAGGGACTTCAGCGAGGCCTCGATCAGGGCGGTGGCGCCGTTGTTGACCTTGTACAGCCCGCGCATGGACGGAAGATGCTTCACGTCCATGTCCCAGACCAGGTTCTCCACCCGGTGGTCGAAGGAGTAGAGGCTGATCCGGGTCTCGTGGCCGAGGCTGTCCGACTCGGCCTTCAGCCCCGCGACGAACTCGTCCACGACGCGGATCAGCTGCCCCTGGTGCTGGTACATCGAACCGGAGGCGTCCACGACCAGAGCGACGTGATTCACCTTGTGCTGGATCCTGTTGGCGGACATGGCTGTGGCCCCTTCTCCGGTGTTCCCCGACTCCCCCGGCGCGTTCCCCGAGCGATGTCTTCGACTGTAGGGGGAGGCACTGACAGTGGGCCGGGGCCGGACGCGCGTGGCGTCCGGCCCCGGCCGGAGGGTGCGGCGGGCGGATCAGTGGGCGGTGGTCAGGGTGGCCCCGCCGAAGGTGCTCGCGGCGTGCAGGCTGATGTAGTTGGCGCCCGCGGGCGGGTTGGTGACGGTCAGGGTGTGGGTGTTGCCGGGGCCGGTGTCGCGGCTGGTGTACGCGGAGGTGGTGGCCCAGCCGGTGCCGCTGTAGTAGAGGTCGGCGTCGCCGGTGCCGCCGCTGACGGTGATCTTCAGCTGTGCGGTGCCGGCCGGTATGTACAGGTAGTGGTAGGCGTAGTTGCCGGTGGTGGCGGAGAGGTCGCTGCGGCGGCAGTTCTCGCCCAGGACGCGGGTGTCGGGGTCGGTGCACTCGGAGACGGGGGCGGTGGAGCCGTCGCCGCAGTCACCGGCCGCGCAGCCCGCCAGCCAGGTGCGGAAGTCGCTGTCGTAGCGGGTGCCGACGGTGCCGGTGAGGTGGGTCCGGGCGGCGGCCCACTCCCCGGCGCGGTAGTGGCCGAGCACCGTGTCCATGTCGGCGGGGTGCTGCTCCAGCATGTAGCGCACGGCGAGGTAGCCCCAGCGGTACACCCGGGTGGTGTCGTGACTGTAGTCGGTGCCGAACAGGGTGCTCAGGGCGTAGGTGCCCTTGCCCGCCTCGGTCATCGCCGCGGTGTAGGGCTCGCCCCGGTAGTGGTAGGAGATGTACTCCGCGAAGCCCTCCACCCACCAGACGGTCGGGGTGCTCATGCCCTCGGCGAAGTCGCCGTACATGGTGAACCGGCCGTCGAGGTAGTGGGTGTACTCGTGGTTGAGGTTCCAGATGTGGAAGTCCGGCCGCAGCCACTCGGCCTCGTAGGCGATGAAGCGGGGCTGGTTGCCGACGACGGAGGGGTCGCCCTCCAGGTACATGCCGCCGTTGTTGGTGTCGATGCCGTACATCGCGCCGGCGTACGTCTGGTAGTCGGCGCTGGAGTCGTAGGCGATCACCTCGATGGAGGTGTTGTTGTCGTCGGCGACCGGGCCGTCGTCCTTGGCGATCCGGTGGAAGTAGGCGTCCTGCTCGATGAGGCTGGTGCAGCTGGCGGCCAGCTCGGCGGACGTCATCTGCTGGGCGAGGATGCGGATGCTCGGGCTACAGGTGTGACGGACCGGCAGGACCTCGCGCTTGAGGCGTTCCTGGAGGTCGCAGACCCCGTAGTCGGAGCAGTTCGCCTTGTCGTAGTAGTCGGCCATCTCCGCGATGCCCACCCAGAGCGGGGCGGTGGGGCCGGTGATGGAGGTCTGCTGGAGCAGGGCGGTGGCCAGCGGGCGGGCCTTGCCGCGCAGGCTCTCGTGCTGGAGGAAGCGGCCCAGCTCGCGTCCGGCGTTGGAGGTCAGATACGCCTGGTCGCCGCCCAGCAGGGCGAGGTGGTCGGCGGCGAAGCGGTGCAGCGCGTCGATGAGGCCGGGGTCCGCCTCGACGGCGCTGACGAACGCGGGCACCTGATGGCCCCGGAAGGTCACCGTGTACACGTTGTTGACCGCGGCGAGCATCCGCGCGTAGGCGTTCCAGGAGGAGTCGTAGTCGGCCAGCATCCGCTTGACGACGTGGAGGTAGCGGGCGTTCTCCTGGGCGCTGTCGATCAGGATGACCGCCTCGGAGAGCGTCTCGCCGTTCTCGTCGGTGACATCGTGCGAGCGGGGGCTCGCGAAGAAGGTGTCGAGGCCCGAGCGGATGGCGGTCGTCAGGGCGCTGCCGTACGGTCCGACGACGTCCGGGTTGTACCACTGCACGTAGTACCCGGCGCGGAGGTAGAGGACGAGCTGCGGGGTGCCGGTGCTCGCGTCGCCCGGGTAGTAGGCGGCGTTGTCGCGCAGCGCGTAGGCCACGGTGACCATCTGGGCCTCGCGGAAGGCCAGTTGGGCGTTGTTGCCGGTCAGGCCGAACAGGGTGTTGACGCAGTCGATGGTGGAACCCTTGATCTGCCGGACCAGTTCGCTTCCGGTGCGGCCGGTGAAGTCGGCCGGGTCGCACGCGGCGGCCGCCTTCGCCGATGGCTTCTTGACCGCGTCCTGCTTCGGTGGGGCGTCGTGGTGACCGTAGGCCTCCTTGAGGGCGGACTTGTCGGCGCTCAGCGGAGGAAGCTGGGACGCCTTCAGCCGGTCCTTGAGCTGGTGACCGGTGTCCGGGGTGGGGGACTGCTGCGCCTGCGGCGCGGGGTCGGCCGTCCCGGCGGGGCGGGACGGTTGCGACGCGTTCGATGCCGTGGCGGCCGAAGGGGAGTTCGGCTGCGCCTGGGCCGGCTGCGCAAGCAGCGCGACGCTCATCGCCCCGGCGAGAGCCAGGGGCAGAACGGCACCCACACCTCGGCGGACGAGTGTGGTTCTCACGTTGTTTCCTCCCATGAGGGATCGGAGGCACGCACCTGCGTGACCGATGGGATGTCCGGGGCGTGGGCCGGGGGGTGTTGTTGCGCCGTGCTGTCGGCCGGACGGGATGGGGCCGGGTCCAGAGTTGACATGCCCACGCCCTGTGCCATGTACCATTGCACAGGTCACACTTCACAGGGAAGGCGTAGGACCGAATCCGATGCGGCTTCCCGGTGAACGCGGTCCGGCGGGCCGGGGCGCCCCGGCCCGCCGGGTGCCGCTCAGCCCGTTTCGGGGAAGTGGCAGGCGGCCGTGCGCGCGCCGGAGCCGACGACCTGGAGCAGCGGCCGCTCGGTACGGCAGACGGGCTGCGCCTTGGGGCAGCGCGGATGGAAGCCGCAGCCGCTGGGCGGCGCGGCCGGGCTCGGCGGGTCGCCGAGCAGCAGGATCCGCTCGCGGCGGCGCTCCGCCGCCGGGTCGGGCAGTGGGACCGCCGAGAGCAGCGCGCGGGTGTAGGGGTGCGCGGGGCTGTCGTACAGCTCGTGCTTGTCGCCGATCTCGACGATGCGGCCCAGATACATCACCGCCACCCGGTCACACACCCGCTTGACGACGGACAGGTCGTGGGCGATGAAGAGGAACGACAGGCCCAGCTCCTCGCCCAGACGCTCCATCAGGTTGACGACCTGGGCCTGGACGGACACATCGAGCGCGGAGACCGGCTCGTCGGCGACGATCAGACGGGGTCCGGTCGCCAGCGCCCGGGCGATGCCGATGCGCTGGGCCTGACCACCGGAGAACTGGTACGGATGCCGGTCCAGGTGTTCGGCGCCCAGCCCCACCAGATCAAGCAGTTCGGCGGCCCGG
>MUNB01000223.1 GCA_002154345.1 Streptomyces griseus | reverse complement strand
CCGTGTTTACATCCGGTGTTCACAGTTTCATAGTGTTTCGGTGGTCATTGCGTTAGGGAAACGCCCGGTTACATTCCGAACCCGGAAGCTAAGCCTTTCAGCGCCGATGGTACTGCAGGGGGGACCCTGTGGGAGAGTAGGACGCCGCCGAACAATTTTTCCGGGAAAGCCCCGCACCTTTTGGTGCGGGGCTTTTCTGCGTTTCCGGGCCTTTGGGCTCTGCGGACAGTTCTTCGCCGCACCCCCGTGCACCGAACGGAGGAAGCTGAGGGTAGGGTCAGGGGGCATCATTGGCACGTTCTTCACAGGAGGCCCCCGGGTGGAGGTCCAGGAGACTCGGGTCCAGACGGACCGGGTCCTCACCATCCCCAACATCCTCAGCATGGCTCGCCTTGTCGGGGTACCGCTCTTCCTGTGGCTGATTCTTCGCCCCGTGTTCGGTGGGCCCAACAGTGACAACTGGGCGCTGCTGGTGCTGATGCTCAGCGGCATCAGCGACTACCTGGACGGGAAGCTCGCCCGCAAGTGGAACCAGATCAGCAGCCTCGGCCGGCTCCTGGACCCGGCGGCGGACCGCCTCTACATCCTTTCCACCCTGGTCGGCCTCACCTGGCGTGAGATCCTGCCCCTCTGGGTCACCGCAGCGCTTCTCGCCCGTGAGCTGATGCTTCTCGTGATGGTGGCCGTTCTGCGCCGCCACGGCTATCCGCCCCCGCAGGTCAACTTCCTCGGGAAAGCTGCAACCTTCAACCTGATGTACGCGTTCCCCTTGTTGCTGCTCAGCGACGGGAGTGGTTGGCTGGCCACACTGGCCGCCGTTTTCGGATGGGCGTTCGCAGGATGGGGTACAACGCTCTACTGGTGGGCAGGGATCCTCTATGTGGTTCAGGTCCGCCGGCTCGTGAAGGCGGACGCAGTAGCCGATTGAGCTCGTTGATGCGGTGCCGCGCAATGTGGCCGGCCCGCGGCAGATGGCGTGAATGATGCCCCGGCGGGCGAAGTCGGCTAACCGTCGTCTCTTCTAGGAGGACGTTTCCGACATGAAGGCCGTCGTGATGGCTGGCGGCGAAGGCACACGTCTTCGCCCCATGACCTCGAGCATGCCCAAGCCGCTCCTGCCCGTGGCCAACAGGCCGATCATGGAGCACGTCCTGCGGCTGCTCAAGCGGCATGGGCTCAGTGAAACCGTAGTGACCGTCCAGTTCCTCGCCTCCCTGGTCAAGAATTACTTCGGGGACGGCGAAGAGCTCGGGATGGAGCTCACCTATGCCAACGAGGAGAAGCCACTCGGCACCGCGGGCAGCGTGAAGAACGCCGAGGAGGCGCTGAAGGACGACACGTTTCTCGTCATTTCCGGTGACGCGCTCACCGACTTCGACCTCACCGACCTCATCGCGTTCCACAAGGAAAAGGGCGGCCTCGTCACGGTCTGCCTCACCCGGGTTCCCAATCCGCTGGAATTCGGCATCACCATCGTGGACGAGAACGGTCAGGTCGAACGGTTCCTGGAGAAGCCGACGTGGGGGCAGGTCTTCTCGGACACCGTCAACACGGGCATCTATGTCATGGAGCCCGAGGTCTTCGACTACGTCCAGGCCGACACCTCGGTCGACTGGTCCGGTGATGTCTTCCCTCAGCTGATGAAGGAGGGCAAGCCCATCTACGGCTATATCGCCGAGGGCTACTGGGAGGACGTCGGCACCCACGAGAGCTATGTGAAGGCCCAGGCGGACGTCCTGGAGCGCATGGTCGACGTGGAACTCGACGGCTTCGAGATCTCGCCCGGCGTGTGGGTCGCCGAAGGCGCGGAGGTCCACCCCGACGCCGTGTTGCGCGGGCCGCTCTACATCGGCGACTACGCCAAGGTCGAGGCCGACGTCGAGATCCGGGAACACACGGTCGTCGGGTCGAACGTCGTCGTCAAGACCGGCGCCTTTCTTCACAAAGCCGTGGTGCACGACAACGTCTACATCGGCCAGCACAGCAATCTCCGGGGCTGTGTGGTCGGCAAGAACACCGACATCATGCGTGCGGCCCGGATCGAGGACGGCGCCGTCATCGGGGACGAATGCCTGGTCGGCGAGGAGTCGATCATCCAGGGCAATGTGCGGGTGTATCCGTTCAAGACCATCGAGGCCGGCGCGTTCGTCAACACCTCGGTCATCTGGGAATCCCGCGGACAGGCGCACCTCTTCGGAGCGCGCGGGGTCTCCGGGATCCTGAACGTCGAGATCACCCCCGAACTGGCCGTGCGGCTGGCGGGCGCCTACGCCACGACCCTCAAGAAGGGCTCGACGGTCACGACCGCCCGTGACCACTCCCGAGGCGCCCGCGCCCTCAAGCGGGCCGTCATCTCGGCCCTGCAGGCCAGCGCCATCGACGTACGGGACCTCGAGAACGTACCGCTGCCCGTGGCACGTCAGCAGACCGCCCGGGGCAGCGCCGGCGGCATCATGATCCGTACGTCGCCCGGGGTGCCCGACTCCGTGGACATCATGTTCATCGACGAACGGGGCGCGGACCTCTCGCAGGCCCAGCAGCGCAAGCTCGACCGCGTCTACGCCCGTCAGGAGTACCGCAGGGCGTTCCCCGGCGAGATCGGTGACCTGCACTTCCCGTCCAGCGTGTTCGACTCGTACACCGGCTCCCTCCTGCGGAACGTCGACGTCGAGGGCATCGCCGAATCCGGGCTCAAGGTCGTCGTCGACGCCTCCAACGGCAGCGCCGGGCTCGTTCTGCCCAGCCTGCTCGGACGGCTCGGCGTGGACGCGCTGACGATCAACCCCGGGCTCGACGAGGCGCGGCCCACCGAGTCCGCCGACACCCGGCGGGCCGGTCTGGTGCGGCTCGGGGAGATCGTGTCCTCCGCGCGGGCCGCCTTCGGGGTGCGGTTCGACCCGGTGGGCGAGCGGCTCTCCCTCGTCGACGAACTGGGCCGGATCATCGAGGACGACCGAGCCCTGCTGGTCCTCCTCGATCTCGTCGCCGCCGAGCGGCGCAGCGGCCGGGTCGCCCTGCCCGTGACGACCACGCGCGTCGCCGAGCAGGTGGCGGCCTACCACGGCACCCAGGTGGAGTGGACGACCACCTCGCCCGACGATCTGACCCGGGTGGGCCGTGAAGAGGACACCATCTTCGGAGGAGACGGGCGCGGCGGGTTCATCGTTCCCGAATTCAGCAGCGTCTTCGACGGGACCGCCGCCTTCGTCCGGCTGATCGGGCTCGTCGCGCGCACCCAGCTCACCCTGAGCCAGATCGACGCCCGTATCCCCCGGGCGCACGTCCTGCGCCGCGACCTGGCGACGCCCTGGGCCGTCAAGGGGCTCGTCATGCGGCGGGTCGTCGAAGCGGCCGGTGACCGCAGCGTGGACACCACGGACGGGGTCCGGGTGGTCGAGACCGACGGTCGGTGGATCATGGTCCTGCCCGACCGGGCGGAGGCCGTCACCCATCTGTGGGCGGAGGGGCCGGACGACGCCTCGGCCCAGGCGCTGCTCGACGAGTGGGCCGCGGTGGTGGACAGCGCGGGCGACTGAGGCCCGGGTCCGCACGGTGCGCCGCGACGCCCCGGACAGGGGGTTGTGGCGCACCGGTGGGGCCATTCGGCGGCAGCCGTGATGACGTGCGACGATGTGCGGCATGTCGCAGCAGTCCCCCGATCGGAGCACCGCCTCGCCGCCCGCACGCCCCGACGCCTCCATGTCGCTGCTGAACAACGTGATGGACCACAGCCTCGACGACGGTTACGCGGAGGCCTCGGCGCGGCGCAAGGCCGACGGGAGCGCTGGGCTGCCCCGTACGCTCAAGTCGAAGCTCGGCCTGGCTGCCGGACTGGTGGTGGCCGCCCTCGTGGTCACCCTCGGCGCCGCCGAGGCGCGGGTCGCGGCACCGGTCGTCGCCAAGGAGCGCGAAGAGCTGATCGACCGGATCAACGCGGAGACACAGGCCGCGGACACGCTGGAGTCGAGTGTCGACGCGCTCCGCTCCGATGTGAGCGAACGTCAGCGCAAGGCCCTGGAGCAGCACGGCGGGGACCAGGGCGAGCTGGTGGCCCTGCTGGCCGGAGCGACCCCGGTGGAGGGCCCGGGGGTCAAGCTGGTCGTCGACGACGCGAAGAACACCGACCAGGGCGGCGGCGGGCCGCGCGAGTCCTCGGGCTTCGCCGACACCGGGCGGGTACGCGACCGGGACATGCAGCGGGTCGTCAACGGCCTCTGGGAATCCGGGGCCGAGGCCATCGCCATCAATGGGCAAAGGCTGACGGCACTGTCGGCCATCCGGGCCGCCGGCGACGCCATACTGGTCGACAACAGGCCGCTCGTACCGCCGTACACGGTGCTCGCGGTGGGGGACGGGAAGAAGCTCGCGACCGCCTTCCGGGACAGCGCCGACGGCCAGTACCTGCAGGCGCTCAAGGAGAGCTTCGACATCCGCACCAGCATCTCCGATCAGGCGAAGGTGCAGCTTCCGGCCGCGCCGAGCCTGATCGTCCGTACAGCAGAGCCGAAGGCCGCCGGCAGTGGTGCGGCAGACACAGGGAAGGGCACATCGTGATCGCCGTACTGGGCCTCGTCGTGGGAGTCGTGGTCGGACTGTTGGTCCGGCCCGAGGTACCGGCGGTGGTCGAGCCCTACCTGCCGATCGCGGTGGTCGCCGCGCTCGACGCCGTGTTCGGCGGTCTGCGGGCCATGCTCGACGGAATCTTCGTCGACAAGGTCTTCGTGGTCTCCTTCCTCTCCAATGTGGTGGTGGCCGCGCTGATCGTGTTCCTCGGCGACAAACTGGGTGTCGGCGCCCAGCTCTCCACGGGTGTGGTGGTCGTGCTCGGCATCCGGATCTTCTCCAACGCCGCCGCGATCCGCCGGCACGTCTTCCGGGCTTGAGGCCGATGAACAACGACGAGAACCCCCGCAGCGAACAGCCCGAGGGCGGCGCCTCCGCCGTCCCGGACGCGCCCGCGCCGGCGCCCGCGGCCGAGGAGGTGTCCGGTCGCCAACGGCTCAAGGCGGGGCTCTGGCCGCCCCGGCTGAGCCGGGCGCAACTCATCGTCGCCGTGCTGCTGTTCGGGCTCGGTCTGGGGCTCGCCATCCAGGTGCGGTCGACCAGCGACGACGGCGCGCTGCGAGGCGCCCGGCAGGAGGACCTGGTCCGCATCCTCGACGAGGTCGACGACCGGACCCAGCGGCTGGAGGACGAGAAGCAGCGCCTGGACGATCAGCGCGCGGAGCTGGAGAACAGTTCCGACCAGGCGGAGGAGGCCCGGAAGCAGACGCTGGAGAAGGAACGGCAGCTCGGCATTCTCGCGGGCACCGTGGCGGCCAAGGGCCCCGGCATCACGTTGACGATCACCGACCCCTCCGGGGCGGTCGCCCCCGACATGCTGCTCGACGCCATTCAGGAACTGCGGGCGGCGGGCGCCGAGGCGATCGAGGTCAACGGGGTGCGGGTGGTGGCCGGCACCTACTTCTCCGGTGAGGCGGGTGATGTCCGGGTGGACGGGAAGAAGATCGAAGCACCGTACGAGTTCACGGTGATCGGCAAGCCGCAGGATCTGGAGCCCGCCCTCAACATCCCCGGCGGTGTGGTCCAGACGCTGGAGAAGGAGCAGGCCACGGTGCTGGTGGAGCGGTCCGACGACATCGTCGTCGATGCCTTGCGACCGGCGCAGCGGCCTGACTACGCTCGGTCGTCGTCCCCGTGAGCCGGGCGAGCGTGAGGGCCGGTGGAGCGGGTCGGACGGTTGCGGGGGGTCGGCGCACCGGATTGGTGGTGCGTGGTGGAAACTGTCGGGTGGATACGGACGTTGTGAAGATGTCCGGGTCGGCAGGTGTGTTCATTCAGGGTTCGTCCTGCCCCACGGGCGGGTCTATGTCGGTCAAGGGGAATCGCCCGTGAAGTTGTTTGCGAAGTTGTTCGGGAAGAGTGCACGCGAGGACAGCAACAGTGCTGCCCGCCACCGCGCGCCGCGCCACGGTCAGGGCGAGGAGCAGGAGGCGGAGCGCCCGCTCTTCCGCGACGAGGTGTCCGGCGCCCCGGGTGGTGACGGCGTGTCGTCTGTTGACCCTGCCGGTGCCGGACGCATAGGTTTCGGCGAACCATCAGCCTCGAGTGCGGGTGGAGGGTTCACCCCGGAGGGCTCGTCGATGCCGGTCTGTACGAGGTGCGGTCACCGCAACGCGGAGGCCAGCAGGTTCTGTTCCAACTGCGGCGCGCCGCTGCGGGGCGGCGTTCCCGAGCGCCCCTCGGAGACGACGTCCACGATCTCCATCTCCGGTCTCGAGGCGTACGAGGCGGAGGCCACGGGCCAGACGGCTCTGCCCTCGCTCTCGCCTGAGGCCCAGGCCGCGGTCGACGCGCTGCCCGGAGGTTCGGCCCTGCTGGTCGTGCGGCGCGGCCCGAATTCCGGCAGCCGCTTCCTGCTCGACAGCGACCTGACCACGGCCGGCCGTCACCCGCAGAGCGACATCTTTCTCGATGACGTGACCGTGTCGCGGCGTCATGTGGAGTTCCGCAGGAGCCCGGACGGTAGCTTCACCGTGGGCGATGTCGGCAGCCTCAACGGCACCTACGTCAACCGTGAGCGCATCGATTCGGTCCAGCTGTCCAACGGCGACGAAGTCCAGATCGGAAAGTACCGCCTGGTCTTCTATGCGAGCCCGCGGGGCGTGTGACCAGCCCCGGAATCCGTCCGGGGGGACCCCCAGGAAGGCCCATGCTGCGAACACCGACAGGCGGTGCCGGCCACGGCACCGCCACCGCGGAAGCGCGCCCGATGAGCATCGGAACGGTGCTCATCCAGCTGCGCGACGAGTTTCCCGAAGTCACCATCTCCAAGATCCGGTTCCTGGAGGCCGAGGGGCTCATCGAGCCGCAGCGCACGCCTTCCGGATACCGGAAGTTCGCTCCGCGTGATGTGGAGCGGCTGGCGCAGGTGCTCCGCATGCAGCGGGACCACTACCTGCCGCTGAAGGTCATCCGCGAGCACCTGGACGCACTGGCCCGGGGCGAGCAGCCCGTCCTGCCCACGCCCGGCGACCGGCGGGATCTCGCCGACGGGGTGTGGGAGGGCGGTCCCGGCGCGGCGACCGCCGCCCGGATCGGGCGGGCCGAGCTGCTGGCCGCGGCCGAGGTCGACGAGGACCGGCTGGCCGAATGGGAGTCCTACGGGCTCATCGTCCCGGCTCCCGAGGGCGGCTACGACGCCGAGATGGTGACCGTCGCCAAGCTGGTGGCGGATCTGGGGCGTTTCGGTCTGGAACCGCGGCATCTTCGCGCCATGCGGGCCTCCGCCGACCGGGAGGCGGGGCTGGTGGAGCAGCTGGTCGCACCCCTGCGCCGGCACCGTAATCCGCAGACCAGAGCCCATGCCGAGGCCACCGCGAACGAGCTCGCCGAGCTGTCCGTACGGCTGCACGCGGCACTCGTGCAGAGCGCTCTGCGCAGCCGTCTGCACTGAGCTCGGCGGAGCCCGACTACCCAAACATGGCGAGCACGTCCTAGGGTTGCTGTGTGAACGAGCTCGACGTTGTCGGTGTCCGGGTGGAAATGCCCTCCAACCAACCGATCGTTCTCCTGCGTGAAGTGGGAGGCGACCGGTACCTCCCCATTTGGATCGGTCCTGGGGAGGCGACCGCGATCGCCTTCGCCCAGCAGGGCATGGCTCCGGCCAGGCCGCTGACCCATGACCTGTTCAAGGATGTGCTCGAGGCCGTGGGCCAGGAGCTCACCGAGGTCCGGATCACGGACCTCCGCGAAGGGGTCTTCTACGCGGAGCTCGTCTTCGCCAGCGGAGTCGAGGTGAGCGCCCGGCCCTCCGACGCCATAGCGCTCGCCCTGCGGACCGGCACGCCGATCTACGGCAGTGACGGCGTGCTGGACGATGCGGGCATCGCGATCCCCGACGAGCAGGAGGACGAGGTGGAGAAGTTCCGCGAATTCCTCGACCAGATCTCTCCGGAGGACTTCGGTACGAACAGCCAGTGACCGTCCCGCGGGGGTGCCGTCAGCGCATCCGACAAGCCTTTCCCGGAAACGAGACACGGGAAACCACCCTCAGGGTGATTATCACTCGGCGTGCCGAGTGTGGCGATCGTTGACGCACCCCGAGTGACTGCCTACCTTCGAGTGGGCAGGTCAAGGACGGAGGTCGGCGTGAGAAGCAGCGGCGACGGTACGGCGGCGGGTGGGCCGTATCCGCAGCACGGCAGTGGAGCCGACCACGCCATCAGGCAGCCGGTTCAACCGGCAGCGGTGGCAGCGGGCGGCGTGGCAGCGGCGAGCGATGCCGACGACATCGGCTATCGCGGACCTACGGCGTGCGCGGCGGCGGGGATCACCTACCGCCAGCTGGACTACTGGGCGCGTACAGGGCTGGTCGAGCCCAGTGTGCGCCCGGCCTACGGGTCGGGGACCCAGCGTCTCTACAGTTTCCGGGACGTGGTCCTCCTCAAGATCGTCAAGCGGTTCCTGGACACCGGGGTCGCTCTGCAGAACATCCGCACCACGGTCCAGCATCTACGGGCCCGTGGTTTCCAGGACCTCGAACGCATGACGCTGATGAGCGACGGGGCCACGGTCTACGAGTGCTCCTCGCCCGACGAGGTCGTCAGCCTGCTCCAGGGCGGGCAGGGGGTCTTCGGGATCGCGGTCGGCGTCGTCTGGCGGGATGTGGAGGCGGCGCTCTCGCAGCTGCACGGCGAGCGGGTCGACACCGGCGAGACGCTCGTCGGCCACAACCCCGCGGACGAGCTGGCGCGGCGGCGCAACCGCGCCGGCTGAGCACCGGTCGACGATCGGACGAAGAACAGCACGCAACGGGACGGTCCGGCGCTCGCAGGAGCGGCGGACCGTCCCGTTGTCAGTGCCGTAGGGCAGCATCGACGGTGTGAGACCCGCGCCCACCATCCTCCACCTGGACATGGACGCCTTCTACGCGTCGGCGGAGCAGGCGGCCAAGCCGAGCCTGCGCGGCAAGGCGGTCGTGGTGGGCGGCCTCGGCCCGCGCGGGGTGGTCGCCACCGCTTCGTACGAGGCCCGGCGCCTGGGCGTGCACTCGGCGATGCCCACCGCGCAGGCCCGGCGGCTCGCACCGAACGCGGCCTACCTGGTGCCCCGCTTCTCGCTGTACCGGAGCGTGAGCGACCAGGTGATGGAGCTGCTGGGGCGGCTGTCGCCCCTGGTGGAGCCGCTCAGCCTGGACGAGGCCTTCGTGGACCTGGAGGCCGGTGGCACGGCTGACGACACGGCGTCGGCCCGGGCGACGGGCGAGGGGCTGCGGGCGGCCATCCGGGCGGTGACCGGGCTCAGCGGATCGGTCGGACTGGCCGGTTCCAAGATGCTCGCCAAGATCGCCTCCGAGGAGGCCAAACCCGACGGACTGCTCGTCATCGAACCGGGCACCGAACGCGAGCTGCTCGCCCCGATGTCCGTCCGCATCCTGCCGGGGGTCGGCCCGGCCACCGGCGACCATCTCAGACGCGCGGGCATGACCACCGTCCACGACCTGGCCGAGGCGGGCGAGGCGGAGCTCGTACGGCTGGTCGGCAAGGCTCATGGCCACGGGCTCCACCGGATGGCGCTGGGGCTCGACGACCGGCCGGTGGTCGCCGAGCGGGACGCCAAGTCCGTATCGGTGGAGGACACCTTCGACGTGGACCTGCACGACCGGGTGAGGGTGCGCGCCGAGGTGGAGCGGCTGGCCGTCCGGTGCGTGGAAAGGCTCCGCGCCGCCGACCGCTCGGGCCGCACGGTGGTGCTGAAGGTCCGCCGCTACGACTTCTCCACGCTGACCCGCTCCGAGACCCTCAGAGGCCCCACGGACGACCCCACGGTGGTCCGTGAGGCGGCGGGGCGGCTGCTGGAGTCGGTCGACACCACGGGAGGCGTACGGCTGCTCGGGGTCGGCGTCACGGGGCTCGCCGACTACACCCAGGAGGACCTGTTCGCCCAGGCCGCCGACGCCCGGGAGCTGGCGCAGCGGGCCGAGGAGCACGGGGCTGCGGCCGGGGAGGGCGGCGAGGAGGAAGCCGCCCCGGAGCCCGGGGCGGACAGCGCCGAACAGCTCGCCGCGCGGCGCTGGCCCGCCGGACACGATGTGCGCCACGAGGAGCACGGGCACGGCTGGGTGCAGGGCAGCGGGATCGGCCGGGTCACCGTCCGGTTCGAGGAACCATGGAGCGCCCCCGGCCGGGTCCTCACGTTCCGCGTCGACGATCCGCGGCTGCGGCCCGCCGACCCGCTGCCGCTCGTCCGCGAGCCGGCCGACTACTCCTCCTGGCCGGCCAGCCTGCCGAAGTCCCGGTCGGACGCCGGATCCGCCGCGTCCTCCGGGGGCGGGGAGTCCAGCCCGTAATGCCGGTAGAGCTGCAGTTCCTGCTCGGGCGAGAGGTGCCGTCCGACGCCGAAGTCCGGCGCGCCCTTGATCAACGCGCGGTCGAACGGGACGCGCAGCGCGTCGTCGACGAACTCGCTCGGTTCCAGCGGGACGAAGGCGTCCCTGCTGAACAGGCCGGTACGGACGGCCGCCCACTCGGGCACGCCCGTCGCGTCGTCGAGATAGACCTCATCCACCGTTCCGATCTTGGCGCCCTTGCGATCGAATGCCTTGCGGCCGATCAGGCGGCGCGGATCGATATCGGTCTCCACGGTGCCTCCCACTGGTCGCAACTGCTCAGGGTGGACCCTGTCGCTCCACCAGGACCACACAAGTGCAGATCCGTGGTGTCGGCCACTCGAGAGCTCCGGCGCGGAGCCCGCTGGTAGGCTGGCAGTGGCTGCTGACCCCGTGCGGGAGAGTCCTCCGGTGCAGAATCCGGAGGCGCCGAAGGAGCAAATCCTCCCCGGAATCTCTCAGGCCCCCGTACCGCACGGTTGAGGTCACTCTGGAAAGCAGGGCGGTTCCGTGCGGGCGCAGGCCCGGGTGGATTCGACCCTCACCGACGGTGAAAGCCGGCGCGCCTGCGGGCGGGCCGGTGAAGCTCTCAGGTTGAGATGACAGAGGGGGAGGCCGTTCGGGCACCCACGCCGTGGTGCCCCTCGCAGGTCGTGACAGACCAGGAGGCCTCCACCATGACCCCCCGTCGCACTCCGCTCTCCCAGCTGGAGCAGGGTATTCCGTTCGAGCAGCGCCACATAGGGCCCGACGCCGGGGCCCAGGCGAAGATGCTCGCCCAGGTCGGCTACGGCTCCCTCGACGAGCTCACCGCCGCCGCGGTGCCCGACGTGATCAAGAGCGCGGAGGCCCTGAACCTTCCGTCGGCGCGCACCGAGGCGGAGGTGCTGGCCGAGCTGCGCTCGCTGGCCGACCGCAACCAGGTGCTGGCCCCGATGATCGGCCTCGGCTACTACGGCACCTTCACGCCGCCCGTCATCCTGCGCAACGTCATGGAGAACCCCGCGTGGTACACGGCCTACACGCCGTACCAGCCGGAGATCTCCCAGGGCCGGCTCGAAGCCCTCCTGAACTTCCAGACGATGGTCGCCGAGCTGACCGGGCTGCCCACCTCCGGCGCCTCCCTGCTCGACGAGGGCACCGCGGCCGCCGAGGCCATGGCCCTGTCCCGGCGCGTCGGCAAGGTCAAGAAGGGCGTCTTCCTGGTCGACGCCGACACCCTGCCCCAGACCGTCGCGGTCATCGAGACCCGCGCCGAGCCCACCGGCGTCGAGGTCGTCGTCGCCGACCTGAGCGACGGCATCCCCGCCGAGATCGCCGAGCGCGGCGTCTTCGGCGTCCTGCTCCAGTACCCGGGCGCCTCCGGGGCCGTGCGCGCCATCGAGCCCGTCATCGAGCAGGCCCACGAGCTCGGCGCGATCGTCACCGTCGCCGCCGACCTGCTGGCCCTCACGCTGCTCACCTCGCCCGGCGCGCTCGGCGCCGACATCGCGGTCGGCACCACCCAGCGCTTCGGCGTGCCCATGGGCTTCGGCGGCCCGCACGCCGGCTTCATGGCGGTCCGTGAGAAGTTCGCCCGCTCCCTGCCGGGCCGCCTCGTCGGCGTCTCCGTCGACGCCGACGGCAACAAGGCCTACCGTCTGGCCCTCCAGACCCGCGAGCAGCACATCCGCCGCGAGAAGGCCACCAGCAACATCTGCACCGCGCAGGTACTGCTCGCCGTCATGGCCGGGATGTACGCGGTCTACCACGGCCCCGAGGGGCTGCGGACGATCGCCCGGCGCACCCACCGCCTCGCCGCGATCCTGGCCGACGGTCTGCGCACCGCCGGCGCCGAGGTCGTGCACGGCGCGTTCTTCGACACCCTGACCGTGCGCGTCCCCGGCAAGGCCGCCGGCATCGTCGCGGACGCCCGGGAGCGCGGGGTCAACCTCCGCCTCGTCGACGCCGACCACGTCTCCGTCGCCTGCGACGAGACCACCACCCGTGCGCAGATCTCCGCCGTCTGGGCCGCCTTCGGCGCCGAGGGCGACATCGAGGCGCTGGACGCCACGGTCGCCGACGCGCTGCCGGAGGCGCTGCTGCGCTCCGACGACATCCTGACCCACCCGGTCTTCCACCAGCACCGCTCCGAGACCGCGATGCTGCGCTACCTGCGCAAGCTCGCCGACCGCGACTACGCGCTGGACCGCGGCATGATCCCGCTCGGCTCCTGCACCATGAAGCTGAACGCGACCGCCGAGATGGAGTCGATCACCTGGCCCGAGTTCGGCGCGCTGCACCCCTTCGCCCCGGCCGAGCAGGCGCAGGGCTTCCTCACCCTCATCCGTGAGCTGGAGGAGCGCCTGGCCGAGGTCACCGGGTACGACGCGGTCTCCATCCAGCCCAACGCCGGTTCCCAGGGCGAGTTCGCGGGTCTGCTGGCCGTCCGCGCGTACCACCGGGCCAACGGCGACGAGCAGCGCACCGTCTGTCTCATCCCGTCCTCCGCGCACGGCACCAACGCCGCGAGCGCCGTCATGGCGGGCATGAAGGTCGTCGTGGTGAAGACCGCCGACGACGGCGAGGTCGACATCGCGGACCTGCGCGCCAAGATCGAGCAGCACCGCGACGAGCTGGCCGTGCTCATGATCACCTACCCGTCCACGCACGGGGTGTTCGAGGAGCACGTCGCCGACATCTGCGGCGAGGTGCACGACGCGGGCGGCCAGGTCTACGTCGACGGCGCCAACCTCAACGCGCTGGTCGGGCTCGCCAAGCCCGGCAAGTTCGGCGGCGACGTCTCGCACCTGAACCTGCACAAGACCTTCTGCATCCCGCACGGCGGCGGCGGCCCGGGCGTCGGCCCGGTCGGCGTCCGCGCGCACCTCGCCCCGTACCTGCCCAACCACCCCCTCCAGCCCGCCGCGGGCCCGGAGACCGGTGTGGGCCCGATCTCGGCCGCCCCGTGGGGCTCGGCGGGCATTCTGCCGATCTCCTGGGCGTACGTCCGTCTGATGGGCGGCGAGGGCCTCAAGCGGGCCACGCAGGTCGCCGTGCTGGCCGCGAACTACATCGCCAAGCGGCTGGAGCCGCACTTCCCGATCCTGTACAACGGCCCGGCCGGACTGGTCGCGCACGAGTGCATCGTGGACCTGCGCCCGATCTCCAAGGCGACCGGCGTCTCCATCGACGATGTGGCCAAGCGCCTGATCGACTACGGCTTCCACTCGCCGACGATGTCGTTCCCGGTGGCCGGCACGCTGATGATCGAGCCGACGGAGAGCGAGGACCTCGCGGAGCTCGACCGGTTCTGCGACACCATGATCGCGATCCGCGCCGAGATCGAGAAGGTCGCCTCGGGGGAGTGGAGCAAGGACGACAACCCGCTGGCCAACGCCCCGCACACGGCGGCCGCGCTCGGCGGCGACTGGGAGCACGGTTACAGCCGCGAGGAGGCCGTCTTCCCGGCCGGCGTGTCCGCCGCCGACAAGTACTGGCCGCCGGTGCGCCGGATCGACGGTGCCTTCGGCGACCGGAACCTGGTCTGCTCCTGCCCGCCGCTGGACGAGTACGACAACTGAATCAGCCTGTCGTAGGGCGTGCGCCGGGAGCGGCGCGCGCCGGACATGCGTCGGGGCCGGTGCGGAGATCTCTCCGGGCCGGCCCCTTTTTTCGTACGAGCGTTCCGTACGGCCGTTCTCAGGCGGCCTTCACCACGCGGCCGGCTGCCAGCGGCCGGTGCGGGGCGATGATCTGCCCGTCGGGCAGCAGTTCGCCGGTGTCCTCGAAGAGCAGGACGCCGTTGCACAGGAGGCTCCACCCCTGTTCGGGATGGTGGGCCGTCAGGCGGGCGGCCTCCCGGTCGGGTGAATCGGCGGTGGGGCAGGGTGGCTGGTGCTGGCACATGGATGGGTTCTTTCGCTGCGTCGAGTCGAGTGTCCTGCGGCTGGATGAGTCGTTCATGGCCGCCCCCGTATCAGTCGGTCCGGTCCCAGTGTTGCCCTACGGGGAAGAATCCGCAGGGATTTCGCTGCAGCACCCGTACTCCTCCCATGACGCATCACCCGCGCGGACGGTTCACCGCAACTGCACTGTCCCTTTGGGTGGTTCGGGGTGGTCGGATGGGGCTAGTCCGAGTGGGCAGCACACCGCCCCCGCAGTGATCCCCCCCGCCGGTGTGCGGGCGGGGGATCGCTGCGGGGGCGGTGTACCGGGACGACGTCGGTCAGGCCGTGCTGAGGAGCGGCCCGGGGGCCACGCGCAGCGAGATGACGGGCAGCAGATCGGCGACCCGGTGCGGCCGGTGGGCGGCGATGCCCGGCGGGGCCGGCGCCAGGGGCACCAGGACGTCCGTCGGCGCGAGCTCCCCGCCGGCGGGATCGGCCTCGGTGTCGCCGTGCAGCCAGAGGGTGAGCATGTACAGCTCCGGGATGGACAGCAGCCGCGCCTGGCAGGCGGGGGCCGACGCCTCGGCCTGCCGGACGGCCAGCTCGGTCGAGGCGAGGTAGGGCCCCTCGAAGAAGTGCGAGAACGTCCAGCCGTCGGGGGTGAGCACCGTGTCCGCCGCGGCGACCGCGCGGCCCTCGCTCCGGATCAGGAAACGCCAGGCCGCGAGGCGTGTCAGCGGTGCCGTCCTGGCGGGAGTGATCCGGTCCAGCACATGGACGGGAAGCGGTAGTTCGGGGCTCAGCGGTCCCTGGACGGACCGCAGGGCGGACGTTTTGGCCTCGCGGACCGCGGTGGGAGAACCGAGGGCCGCGAGAACGCTGCGCAGGGCGGGCGCGGGAGCCGAGGGAACATGCAGCGGCATAGTGGGTCGCCTCTCACTTCGGAGACACGGTGGAGCTTGGGCGGGTGCAGACGGCGCTGTCGGCATGCGGGAACGCGGGCCGGAGACGGCCGGTGACGGGCGAGTCGTATCGATTCTCTGCCTCGTTGAGCGGAGTTTATATGACGCATGTTCACACAGTGTTTCCGCTAGCAGCCGCTGATATGTCGCACAAGGCGTCATCCGGCCTTCGAATCACGGTATTCCTGGTGATTTGAGCCCGTGGTGTCGACGCCCACCTGGCGTCCTTCCGGCGGTGCGGTCGGCCGAAACTCGTCGGTGTTTCCGCCACGCATGCTCCGGCCGAAAATGCCGGGAGTCGTATGCCGCGGGAATGTGCCCCCGGTCTCCTTCCACCAGACTATCGGGTATCGGAGGCCCGTGGGGGCGTTACGGATCACTCCCGCTGGGCATTATCGATCGTGATGCGAGCGGCCTGGGCCGCGGGCCGCCCACTGGAGGAGGGACCCCTAGATGGGGGAGAAGGTCGTGGCGGAAGCCGTTGACCTGTCCGATCGACAGGCCTACCGCACCAAGCTCAACCAGTGCCTGGAGGCTCTGGGCAGACTCCTGGCGGAGCGGCGGTTCGACCGTCCGCGGAACCTGATGGGGCTGGAGATAGAGCTGAATCTCGCGGGATCCGACGGGTTGCCCCGGATGATGAATCAGCAAGTGCTCCAGCGCATCGCGAGCCGGGATTTCCAGACCGAACTGGGGATGTTCAATCTCGAAGTGAATATCGTCCCGCACCGCCTCGGCGGCCGGGTATTCGATCAGCTCTCGGAGGAGTTGCGGACCGGTCTCGCCTATGCCCACCGCAAGGCGGGGGAGGTGGACGCGGGGATCGTGATGATCGGAATCCTGCCCACCCTGGGCGAGCACGACGTGGTGTCCGCGAATCTCTCGGACGTGGACCGCTACACCCTGCTCAACGATCAAATGGCGGCCGCCCGGGGGGAGGATTTCGCCCTGGATATCGAAGGCGTCGAGCGATTGGTCTGCACCTCGCCCTCGATCGCCCCGGAATCGGCCTGCACCTCGGTCCAGCTGCACCTCCAGGTGACGCCCGCCCGGTTCGCCGACGTGTGGAACGCGGCCCAGGCGATCACCGGCGTCCAGATCGCGCTGGGCGCCAACGCCCCCTTCCTCTTCGGCAAGGAGCTGTGGCGGGAGTCCCGGCCGCCGCTGTTCCAGCAGGCCACCGACGTACGGCCGCCGGAGCTGGCGAACCAGGGCGTGCGCCCCAGGACCTGGTTCGGCGAGCAGTGGATCGGCTCCGCCCACGAGCTCTTCGAGGAGAACCTGCGCTACTTCCCGCCGTTGCTGCCGATCTGCGACGACGAGGACCCGCTGAAGGTGCTGGACGAGGGCGGGGTGCCCGAGCTGGCCGAGCTGGTGCTGCACAACGGCACCGTCTACCGCTGGAACCGCCCGGTGTACGGGATCGCCGACGGCGTCCCGCATCTGCGGGTGGAGAACCGGGTGCTGCCCGCCGGGCCGACGGTCACCGATGTGATCGCCAACGCCGCGTTCTACTACGGGCTCGTACGGGCGCTCGCCGAGGAGTCCCGGCCGGTGTGGAGCAGGCTGCCGTTCGAGGCCGCCGAGGAGAACTTCACCGAGGCCTGCCGGCACGGCATCGAGGCCGAGCTGCTCTGGCCCCGGCCGGGCCGCTCCGGCGGGCTGGCCAGGATCCCCGCCGTACAGCTGGTGCTGGAGGAGCTGCTGCCGCTGGCCGCCGCGGGGCTGGACGCCTGGCACATCGAGCCCGCGGACCGGGACCGCTATCTCGGGGTGATCGAGGAGCGCTGCAAACGGCGCGTCAACGGGGCCTCCTGGCAGGTGGCCACATACCGCCGGGCCCTGGACGCCGGGCTCGGACGGGACGCGGCGCTCGCGGCGACCACCCGCCGCTATGCGGAGCTGATGCACGCGGGGGAGCCGGTGCACACCTGGCCGGTGGGCTTCCCGGCGCCCTGACGCGGGGCGCGCCGGACGCGCCGCGCGGGGGCCTGCCGGGTCGGTCACTCCTGCGTGGCGCGTCCGTTCTGCCCCGCCGCCATGATGGCCTGGAGGATCACCGCCTGGATCTCCGCCGGGTCGCTCACCTCGTAGCCGTCGCCGCCGGTGACCCGCGCGATCTCGGCGACCTCGTCGCGGTCGGCGTCCGGGCCCACCGCGATGGCGATGACCGGGACGGGCCGCTCCGGATCGACCAGTTCCTTCAGCTCGGCGATGAGCCCGGTCCGCGAGATGCCGTTCTCGTCCTGGTTGGAGCCGTCGGTGAGGATCACCAGGGCGTTGAACTTGCCCTTCCGATACGTCGACCGGGCCTCCTTGTACGAGGCCAGCGTCGTGTCGTACAGCCCGGTCGCACCGCCCGGCACCGGCTGCAGGGCCGCGAAGGCGGCCGTGAGCTTCTCCCGGTGGGTCCCGCCGCCCTTCACCGGGTCGCCGAGCCGCTTCGTGGGCATGAGCCGCCGGTAGTCCTTGTCGCCGTCCAGCGTGGTGGCGAACTCCCACAGCCCGATCTCGTCGTTCGGCGTGAACTGGCCCAGCGCCTGGATCAGCGACTGCTTCGTGACGTCCATCCTGGACTGGCCCCGGCCCGGTACGAGCGTCGCCATGGAGCCGGAGGCATCGACCACCGTGGTCAGCCGGGCGCTCTGCACGGTGATGGTCCACATCCCCAGCGTCTCCTGGAGCACCTTCGCCGAAGGCGCCTCGGCGGCCTGTTCGGCGTACGGCTGGGGCTTCCGGCCGCCCGCCGCGACGACGAGGGAGTCCTTCGCGGTCCCGTCGCCGGCCCGGAACCCGTGCTCGGCGAACGTGGCCCGCGCCTCCCGGTCGCCCAGCAGATTCATGAAGCGCAGGGCCGCGCGCGACTCGGCGGTGCTCAGCCGTACCTCGTTCACCAGCGTGTACGGGTAGTCCAGCAGCGGCGTGCCGTCCTCGGGGTAGAAGAGGTCCAGCTTGCCCCCGCCGGTCGCCTCCGCGTTGTGCGTGAAGGCCGACTGCTCGGAGATCAGGACCGCCTGGTTGCGCTTCGGGTTGCCCTCCTCGGCCCCTGACGTGCTGCGCGCCAGGGTCTCCAGCACCTGCGTGTCGCCGTCCGACATCCGCTCGGCGAGCACCTTCGCGGTCTGGGCGACCCGGGTGTCGCTGTCCCCGCCCTGCCGCGCGGACGAGGCGCCGATGCTGGTGAGCGCCAGCAGCCCGGTGGCGCTGCGCGCCGGGTCCGCCGCGCCGAGGCGCACCCGGTCGGAACCGAGTGCCGCCGCGACCAACTCGGCCCAGGAGTACGTCTTTTCGGGCCAGCCCAGCGTCCGTGAGGCGGACGGCACCATGGCCAGGGCCACCGGCGACGAGGCCACCGAATCGGACGGGGAGACGGGAATGCCCTCGCCCAGCCCCTTGGCCCGCTCCAGCCACAGGTCGGAGTCGGGCAGCCAGACCTGGAAGTCGGGTTCCACGCCCCCGGCGAGCGCCTCGGCGACCTTGTGCGAATCGCGGGCCAGCACTTCCACCGCGAGGCAGTGGCCGTCGGCCCTGACCTCGTCCGCGCGGACCTGCTCGGCCACGGAGCGCACGGCGGGGGCGATGTCGGGGGAGGCGACCACGGACAGCCGGACGGTGGAGTCCTCGCAGGACCCGGAGAACGACAACAGGCCGCCCTTGACCGCCACCGCCCCTCCCGCCGCCACGGCGAGCACGAGCACAGTGGCGATCGCGACCGTGCGACGCCGGCGCCGGGGGCTCTGGTGGTCCCGGCGTCCTTCCGCCGCGCGGTCGTCGGGCAAGCTATGACGTCCCATGTCGGTGGTGCCCCTCCTTGAGGATGAAACAAGGAAAGGGGGACCGCGCCATCAGCGATGGCGGTCGTCCCCCGGCCTGTCGCGCATGATCTTCGTACGTGCATTCGAGACACTAGCGGGACGGTTGGCGGGATGAGACGCGATTGCAGAACAAAAGGCAGGTGTGCAGGTGGAGGCCGGGCGCGTGGCTGATTCTTTTCCTCAAGAGGCCGTGTCACGAAGGATCTTGCGGTCCGAGGTGGTGCTGGTCCTGGCGCTCTCGCTGGGCGCCAGTGCACTCTCCTCCCTCATCAGTTTCGTCGGATCCCTGACGAAACCGGGAGGACTGAAGGACCAGGCGGCGAAGCTCAACGGCTCGTACGCTCCGGACCGCCCATGGCTTGATCTGTCCTGGCAAATGTTCGGCATCGCAACGGCTCTGGTGCCGGTCGCGCTGGTCGCGCATCTGCTGATCCGGGAGGGAACGGGTCTGCGGGCCATCGGATTCGACCGGGCCAGGCCCTGGTTCGACCTCGGGCGCGGAACCCTGGTCGCGGCCGGCATCGGCAGCGCCGGGCTGGCCTTCTACCTCGCGGCCCACGCCACCGGATTCAGCCTGACGGTCGTCCCCGAGTCCCTGCCCGAGGTCTGGTGGAAATACCCCGTACTGATCCTCTCGGCGATCCAGAACTCCGTCGTGGAGGAGGTCATCGTCGTCGGATATCTGCTGCGCAGACTCGGGCAGTTGGGCTGGACCCCGATGGCGGCCCTGGTGGCCAGCTCCGTGCTGCGCGGTTCGTACCACCTGTACCAGGGGATCGGCGGTTTCATCGGCAACGTGGTGATGGGCGTCGTCTTCGTCCTGCTCTACCGGCGCTGGGGACGGGTGGGCCCGCTGGTCGTCGCGCACGCGCTCCTGGACATCGGGGCGTTCGTCGGATACGCGCTGCTCGCGGGCCGGGTCGGCTGGCTGCCCACGCTCTGAGCGCGGTGCGGTGCGGTGAGGGGGTGCGCCCGAGCCCTGCGCACCCCGGTGGGGCCGTCGGTCAGAGCGCGGTGAGCAGTTCGCCGTCGATCACCGTGACCGCGCTGCCGGTCAGCAGGGTGCGCTCGCCGCGCAGCGCGGTGCGGACCAGGCCCGAGCGGGCGGAGGCCTGGAGTCCGGTGAGGTCGTCGCGGCCGAGGCGGGCCGACCAGAAGGGGGCCAGCGCGGTGTGGGCGCTGCCGGTGACCGGGTCCTCGTCGATGCCGACGCCCGGGAAGAAGCCGCGCGAGACGTAGTCGTAGCCCCGGGTGGGGTCCTCGGCCTCGGCGGTGGCGATGACGCCGCGCCGGGAGTGGGCCACCAGCGCGGCGAAGTCCGGGGCGAGCGCCCGTACGGTCGCCTCGTCGCGGAGCTCCACGAGCAGGTCGCCGATGTGCTCGCCGGTGGCGTGCACCGAGACGGGGTCGGCCCCGAGGGCGTCGGCGAGGCCGTACGGCACCGGCTCCTCGGCCAGCGGGGAGGTCGGGAAGTCGAGGGTCAGGGACCCGTCCGGGTGGGCGGTCGCGGTCAGGATCCCGCAGCGCGCGGCGAACCGTACCGGGCCCGTGGCCAGGCCCGTGCTGTGCAGGACATGGGCGGTGGCGAGCGTCGCGTGCCCGCACATGTCCACCTCGGCGGCCGGGGTGAACCAGCGCAGCGCCCAGTCGGCCGTGCCGCCCGGCGGCAGCGGGTGGGCGAAGGCCGTCTCGGAGAGGTTGACCTCGGCGGCGATCTCCTGGAGGCGTTCGGCGGCCGGGAACGCGCCGCTCTCCAGCAGCAGCACGCCGGCGGGGTTTCCGGAGAAGGGGCGGTCGGTGAACGCGTCGACGATGCGAATCCTCATGGGACGACCGTAGGGCGGCGGCGCGGAGCCGGGCCAAGGCCAATTCGGGGTGTCTGGCCCCTGCCCGCCCCGGTCGGCGCGCGGCCTGGTGGCGCACGTCATGGCGTGAGCCTCCGTCCCAGGCGTACGAGCGGGGAGGCGGCCATGACGGCCGGGGACAGCATCATGCCCGCGGCCGCCATCAGGAGACCGGCGCGCAGCCCCCACTCCTGCGCGAGGAAGCCGCCGAGCAGAGAGCCGAGCGGGGTGAGGCCCATGCCGACGAAGGTGATCGTCGCGGCCGCGCGCCCCTGCATCCCGTCCGGCGTGACGGCCTGCCGTACCGACATGACCGTGACGTTCACCAACTGGCTGAAGGCCCCGAACACGACGTTGACCGCAAGGAGCGCGAGGACCGTCGCGGTCGAGGAGCCGTGCAGGGCCGGTACGCACAGCAGCGCGCCGTTGCCGAGCACCGCCGCCGACACGAGCACCGCACCGTGGCCGAACCGCCCCGGCAGCCGTGCGGCCAGGACCGAGCCCAGGAGCGCACCCGGCCCGGTCGCCGCGAGGGCCAGGCCGACGGTGGCGCCCGGCAGATGCAGTGCGCGCGGGAGGAAGAGGAGGTAGACGGTCATCGTGGCCGCGAGGGAGAACTGGAAGGCGGCAGAGGCGAGGCACACGGCCCGCAGCCAGGGGTTCGCGGCGACGAAGCGGAGGCCCTCGTGGATCCGGTGGCGGACCCGAGGGGCGCGCTCCGTCTGCTCTCCGCGTACCGGAGGCACTGATTCGGGCCGGCGGATCCGCCGCAGGGACAGGAACGACACCGCGAAGAACAGCGCGCCGGAGGCGGCGGCGAACGGTGCCGACAGCAGGGACACCAGCGCACCACCGAGCGCGGGACCACCGATCTGCGCGGCGGACCGGCTGCCTTCCAGCGCGCTGTTGCCCCGCACGAGCTGATCGCGCCGCACCATCCGTACGAGGGAGGCCTGGTAGGCCACGTCGAAGAGCACGGACAGGGCCCCGACGGCGAACGCCACCACGAACAGCGCGGGCAGGCCGAGCAGTCCCAGGAGCCCGGCCACGGCTGCCGCGCCCAGCGCCACGGCGCGGCCGGCGTCGGTGAGCACCATCACGGTGCGGGCCCGCCACCGGTCCACCCACGCACCCGCGAGGAGCGAGAGCAGCAGGACCGGCGCCTGCCCCACGGCGCGGAGGACGCCCAACCGGCACGCGCCGGCGTCGAGCGTCAGAACGGCGAAGAGCGGCAGCACGACGAGTGTGGTGTGTTCGCCGAGCTGGGAGGCGGTCTGGCCCACCCAGAGCCTGCGGAAGTCGGCGTCCCGCCACAGCGAAGGGGTGGGTGAGGGGGAAGGGGAAGGAGAGGAAGCAGGGGACTGCACGGAAGCCTCTGGGGTCGCCGGAAACGAGAACCACCGCCCGGCGCGCGAAGCACGCCGGGCATCGGGCGGAAATGGGCTCGCTGTGCCGCGACTTCAGAGGCAGCACGCGATGACGGGCCGGTCTCGGCCTACGACGTCAACGCGCGCTCGGACGACCGGGCAATGTCTCTCCGCCTTCCCCGCTCCGTGGCTCACTCGTCGCCCCGAACGCTAGCGCCTGTCTGACAAATGATCACCCGTGGACTCGCGGAGCCGGAGGATCAAGGAAGCCAGGGCAACTCCGGCACGGTAGCGGTCGCCGAGCTTGTCGAACCGGGTCGCGATCGCGCGGAACTGCTTGAGGCGGGCGAAGCATCGTTCGACGACGTTGCGGTCGCGGTAGGTGACCTTGTCGAAGGCCGGCGGCCGGCCGCCGAGGGCTCCGCGTCGGCGGCGGTTCGCCGCCCGGTCGCGGCGCTCGGGGATCGTGGCAGCGATGCCCCGGCGCCTCAGCAGATGACGGATGGCCCTGCTGGAATACGCCTTGTCACCCAGCACACGATCCGGTGTCGTGCGCGGGCGGCCCGTGCCGAGGCGCGGGGTGCGGATGCCGTCGAGGACCTGGCCGAACGCCGTAGCGTCGTTGACGTTGCCGGGCGTGAGCACAATCGACAGGGGCAGGCCCCGGCCATCGACGGCGAGATGGACTTTGGTGGTCAGTCCGCCTCCTAGCGGGCGAACCGCTCGTAGATGGTCTGCCACGGCCCGAACCGGTCGGGAAGATCCCGCCAAGGAGCCCCGGTCCGCAGCCGCCACAGCCCCCCGTTGACCACCTGCCGGTGATCACGCCACGGACAGCCCCGTCCGTCCACCTTAGGCAAAAGGGGCTCTATCCGCCTCCATGCCGCGTCCGTCCGCTCACCTCGACCAGCCACAAGTTCAAGTATCAGACGGCTATAGAGTCCTGCCCGTGGTGAATCATCAGGACGAGACAAGGACGGCCTACGACGGTGTCGTCGAGCTGTACGCATCGTTGTTCGCGAACCGCCTGGAGACACAGCCTTTCTCCCGGGCCATGATCGGTACCTTCGCCGAACTGGTGCGCGCGACGGGCAACCCGCGGGCAGCGGATGTCGGGTGCGGGCCCGGACATCTGACAGCCATGCTGCACGAACTCGGCCTGGACGCCATCGGACTCGACCTTGCCCCCGGCATGGTCGACCACGCCCGACAGGCCCATCCGGCGCTGCGCTTCCAAGAGGCGCGGATGGAATCCCTGCCGGTCGAGGACGCCGCGCTCGGCGGCGTACTGGCCCACTACTCGATGATCCACACCCCTCCTGGAGAACTACCGGAGCTGATCGCCGAACAGGTGCGCGTCCTGGCGCCGGGTGGTCTGCTGCTGGTCTCCTTCTTCGGGACCGACGGACAGGAACCGGTCCGGTTCGACCACAAGGTGGCGCCCGCCTACAGCTGGCCGGTGGATCGCCTCGCCGGACTGCTGGGCGATGCTGGGCTCGACCTCTTCGCCCGGCTACTCCACGATCCGGCCTCTGATCGGGGCTTCCTCGACGCCCATCTACTGGCCCGCCGTTCGTAGCACTGCCCAGTCCCCAGCCGATCGGCGCAGGTCGCGTCACGCGACGGCGGTGCCCTCCAGCTCCACCAGCCGGCCGGGGACCGCGAGTCGCGTCACCCCGAGCAGCGTGCTGGCCGGCGCCACCCCGGCCGCGCCCAACCGCCCCGCCAGCACGCCGTAGTGCTGGAACAGCACATCGACGTCGGTCGTGTAGACGTTGAGCCGCACGAGGTTCGCGAGCGACATGCCGGCCTCGCCGAGCACGGCCTCCAGATTGTCGATGCTCAGCGCCAACTGCGCCGCCATGTCGCCGTCGTGCAGGGGCTTGCCGTCGTCGCTCATCGCGGTCTGCCCCGAGACGTACAGGGTCCGGGTCTGCCCGGAGACGACCTCGCCCTGGTTGAACCCCAGGTCCACCGACCAGGTCACCGGGTTGACGGCTGTTCGTTCCACGGCCACTTCAGCTCCATTCGGTTCATTCGATGCGGGGCGTACGGACGTTCACCGGCCCGGCGGTCGCGGGCTTCGACGTCGTGCTGGAGAGCCTGCCAACCAATGACGACACCCTTGGTCAGGTATTTCGTTACGGTTCCCGCATGCGCGTCGACCGATTGGTCTCCCTGGTACTGCTGTTGCGTCAGCGCGGCCGGCTGACCGCGGACACGCTGGCCCGCGAGCTGGAGGTGTCCACCCGTACAGTGCTGCGCGACATCGAGGCGCTGTCGGCGGCAGGCGTTCCGGTCTACGCCCAACGCGGCCGGCACGGCGGGTTCGCGTTGCTGCCCGGTTTCCGGACCGAGCTGACCGGGCTGAACCAGGACGAGGCCCTCGCCCTGCTGGCCGCCGGACCGGGGCGCGGGGAGCAGGTGTTCGGCCTCGGGGCGGCACTGGCCTCGGCGATGCGGAAGGTCGTCGACGCGCTGCCCGAAAGCCATCAGGCCACCGCGAGCGACGGGGCCCGGCGGTTTCTCGTCGACCCGGAGACCGATCTGCTCTCGCGCCGGACCGTCGCCGACGAGGTGCCCGGCGCCACCATGGTCGAGGTCCGCCGGGCCGTGCTCGCCGGACACAAGCTGCGCATCCGTTACGCGGCCACGGGGCAGCCGCCGCAGTGGCGCGTGGTGGACCCGATCGGCCTCGTCACCGTACGGGACCGGGGCTATCTGCTGGCCACGAGATCCGGCGAGGACCGCACCTACCGGCTGTCGCGGGTACTGGCCGCCGAGGAGCTGCCCGAACCGGCACAGCGGCCGGACCGGGTGGATCTGGACCGGATCTGGCGGGAACGTGCCGCGCGGTTCCTCTCCGACGACCACATCGCCGTGCTGGTACGGGTGAACCCGGTGCGGCGGGAGGAGCTGCTCGGCACCGTGCTGGCCGTCCGCGCGGAAGCCCCCGACGCGGACGGCCGGCCGAGGCTGGAGGTCACCTTCCAGGACGCACGGCACGCCGAATGGGCCCTGTGGCAGCTCGGCACGGACGCGGAAGCCCTGGCCCCGCAGTCATTGCGCAACGCCCTGCGGGACCGGGCCGCCACGGTCGCCGCCCGCTACGGACAGGCGTCCCGGGAGCCCTTCCGGCCGGGCGGACCCTGATGCTCCGCCGGGTCGGTCCTGCCCGCCGGTCCGTGGCGGCGGACCTGGACCGGTGGCCGATGGACGGTGTCCTGCGTCCTACGCCCGTTCCGTGGTGGGCGGCGCCTGCGGTAGACCGGGCGGAGGCACGTCGAGAACACGGGCGAGCGCGGCCACCAGAGGAGCGGAGTGGCCGGGCAGGTGCTCGGAGACCCAGTCGGCCGCCACCGCGAGGAACCCGGTCAGGTCGCGCTCGGCCTCGGCGAGCAGACGGCGGAGCTCGGTGACCGGCAGGTCGATCACCGGGCTGTCGGTCCGGTCGGTGTCGACGGTCAGGCGGACGGTGTCGCCGAGGCGTTCGGCCAGCGACGACAGAGGCTCGTGGCCGTACCCGATTCCGCCCCCGCAGTCGGCGAGCACGTACCAGGCGCGCCAGTCCTCCAGTCCGTCGCAGCAGCCGGGCGAGAAGACGACGTCCGTGGCGGTGTCCGTGACCTGAAGACCGCCCGCGGCGTAGAGGTGGTCGAGGGTCAGCAGTCCGTGCAGGAAGCCGCTGACAGGTTCGGTCGGCCGGGGCGGCCGTTCGTCGTCATCCGTGGGGTCGACGTCATTGCACGCGGCGATGCGCATGAGGGCTGTCCCCACCTCGGCGGGCGAGAGACCACCGCCGAGCGGCAGGAAGCCGAACCGTTCGGTCTCCACGACGGGCCAGAGGTCGAAGCCGTCAGGGGTGTTCATCTCCAGAACGGGCCGCATCACGATCATCCGGCGAAGTATTCCCACCCCCGGAAGCGAAGGGAAGCGAAGGGAGCCGAGGGCTACGCCGCCTGCCCACGTAACGCCTCCGCCGCCGGTCACGGCCCGGAGTTCCGTCGCACCTCATCCACCGGGACGCGGGGGCCTTGTCATCCGATAGTTTCCGATATATCGTTGACGCATCGCGACAGATCAACGATGGAAGGAGCGTAGCGATGCGTTCACACGGACATGGTTATGAGCACGGGCCGGGGCACTACGGGCCCGGTCATCACGGTCGAGGCGAGGGTGACGGCCGTCGGGCCGCTTTCGGGCCGTTCGGGCCGCCGTTCGGCGGCGGGCCCTTCGGTGGCGGACGCGGCCGGGGCGGCGGTGGCCGGGGGCGGGCGCGGCGCGGTGACGTGCGGGCGTCGATCCTGGCTCTGCTGAAGGACCGCCCGATGCACGGTTACGAGATGATCCAGGAGATCGGCGAGCGCAGCGGCGGGGCCTGGCGGCCCAGTCCCGGCTCCGTCTATCCGACGCTCCAGCTGCTGGAGGACGAGGGTCTGATCGTCAGTGCCAGCGAGGGCGGCAAGAAGCTGTTCACGCTCACCGACTCCGGACGGAGCGAGGCCGAGACCGGCCCCGAGGCTCCGTGGGAGGAGGCCGGGCGCGGCGTCGACTGGGAAGGCGTCAACGAGATCCGGCAGGCCGGATTCGGTCTGATGGAGGCGTTCGGGCAGGTCTGGAAGACCGGCTCGGCCGATCAGCGGCAGAAGGCGCTGACGGTCATCAACGACGCGCGCAAGAAGCTCTATCTGATTCTCGCCGACGAGCACTGAGCCGTACCGGAAGCCGGCTGCGCGCCCGAGGCGGGCGGGTGGAAGGTGGGCGAGGCCCCGCGGGACGGATTCCGCGGGGCCTTTCGCGTACCCGTGCGGCCGGGCGTGGTCAGGGTGCGACCAGCCCGCCGAGCTTGCGCAGCGACTCCTGGAGCGCCGCCGTCGCGGAGTCCTTGAGCTTGCCGCCCATCAGGGAGACCGCCGCTCCGGTGAACTCCCCGTCGATGCGCATCGTCGTGGCGTCGCCCTCGGGTGTCAGGGAGTACCGCATGGCCAGGTTGACCCCCATCGGGCCCTTGCCCCGGGTCGCCAGCAGACGGCCCTGCTCCAGTTCGTCGACCGTCCAGGTCACCTCGGCCGGGAAGCCCATGAGCTTCATGTTCTCCTCGTAGGTGGCCGCGAGCTCCAGTTCGGCCGGGCCGCCCCCGGGGAAGCTGGTGTGGGTGGCGTTCCACTCCCCGTACGCCGAGAAGTCCGTCAGGCGGTCCCAGACCTTCTCGGCGGGCGCCTCGATGCGTGCCTCGGCGCTGACTTCAGCCATGCGACCACCCCTGGTTCGTCCGGTTTCGGTGTCGCGGAACGTAGTGGCAGTCGCGCCAACATTCAATACTGATGAACCGTCAGATCTGCTGCGGCTGCCGGTTCCGCCAGATCTCCGCGGCGTCGAAGCGGTCCGACGCGCGGGGGTGGGGGCCTTCGTCGTGGCAGTGGAAGGCCGTCCAGAAGAGATCGGCGGGCAGGGCGTCGTCGGGTGCGTACACGCGGTAGACGTACTGCAGCCCGTCCTGGGCGAGCAGGGCGACCATCCAGAACACCCGTTCCTCCCCTCCCGTCCCCGTTCTCCGCGCCGCGTGCGCTGTCGCGTGAGGGACGTGTGCGCGGGGGTCGGCGGTTGCCACGGGGGCGTGTCGTGCAAGGCGGCGCGCGCCCCCGGGCCGACATGGTTGTGCCTCTCGGCACGATCTCATCCGCAAGGATGACGGACCGTTCCGGTGTCCCCAACTTCGGTGGGATGTCCAATGGGTCGCTCCGGGGATGTCTTCCGGCCGTGGGACTGATGGGGTAGAGGTGTGCAAAACCGGACGCCGCGGATGCCTGAACAGCCCGCACCGAACCACGCCGAACTCGATGCCCGCTTCACCGTGGAACTGGCATCGGTGCTGACGGGTGCGCGCAGGCGTGCGCTGCGCGACGGGGACCGGCAGATCGACACCGCCCACCTGCTCCACTCGCTGATCGAGACGGACCCCGAGGTGCGCGAGGCCTTCGACGGCGGTCCGCAGTTGGCCAGGGTGCTCGGCTATCTCGTCCAGCGCAGCATCGGTTACGGGCTCCGCTGGCAGGGCTCCGTCGAGGACTCCGGCGCCGTTCCACTGGTGCGCGACCCGGCCGCCGACGGCTGGTCGCCCTCGGCCCTCGCCGCGATGGAGGGCGCGCTGGACCGTGCGGCGACACGCGGGGAAGCGCGCGCCGCCGGCCTCGATCTGCTCGCCGCGCTGACGGCCGACGCCGAGTGCCGGGCGGTGGAGGTGCTCGCCCGCGGGGGCGTCGACGCGCGGTTGCTGGCGGACCGGGTGGCCGCGCTGTCGGCGGAGGCGTCGCGCCAGGGGTGAGCCGTCGGCGCGTGGTGCGACGGTGCGTTCCCTCCCGTGGGAGCCGTGTGCGAGGTCCTTTCCGCGGTCGCGGAACGGATGCCGTCTCGACAGGTGTCACGGGGATGACGGTGCTGTCGACTGCTGCCATGATGTGCCGATGCACGCGTCTTCGGGGTTTCAGGGCAGAAGCGCCGGGCTGGGCCTCGCCCTGCTCTCGGCCTTTGCGTTCGGTGGTTCGGGAGTGGCGGCCAAGCCGCTGATCGAGGCGGGTCTCGACCCGTTGCACGTGGTCTGGCTGCGGGTCGCGGGCGCCGCCGTCATCATGCTCCCGGTCGCCTGGCGCCACCGGAACCTCGTACGGGAACGCCCCGCGCTGCTCGCCGGGTTCGGCCTGTTCGCGGTGGCCGGTGTCCAGGCCTTCTACTTCGCCTCGATCTCCCGTATCCCGGTCGGTGTGGCGCTCCTGGTGGAGTATCTGGCACCCGCGCTGGTCCTCGGCTGGGTCCGCTTCGTGCAGCGCAGGCCCGTCACCCGGGCCGCCGCGGTCGGGGTGGTGCTGGCGGTCGGCGGCCTCGCGTGCGTCGTCGAGGTCTGGGCCGGGCTCAGCTTCGACCTCCTCGGGCTGCTGCTGGCCCTCGGTGCGGCCTGCTGCCAGGTCGGCTACTTCGTCCTCTCCGACCACGGCGGGCAGGGCGGCCGCGACGGCGAGGGCGAGCGGGCCGAGCCTCCGCATCCCGTCGGCGTCATCGCGTACGGACTGATCGTCGGCGCGGCCGTCCTGACCGTCGTCGCCCGCCCCTGGGGCATGGACTGGTCGCTGCTCGGCGGCAGCGCGGGCATGAACGGCGACGAGGTCCCCGCCTGGCTGCTGCTCGGCTGGATCGTGCTGCTCGCCACCGTGCTCGCGTACATCACCGGGGTCGTCTCGGTCCGGCTGCTCTCGCCCCAGGTGGCCGGGGTCGTCGCCTGCCTCGAAGCGGTCATCGCGACCGGTCTGGCCTGGGTGCTCCTGGGCGAACACCTCTCCGCGCCGCAGCTCATCGGCGGGTTCGTCGTCCTGACCGGGGCGTTCATCGCCCAGTCCGCCGCGCCGAAGCCCCCGTCGGGCCCGGTCGCCGCAGGGGCCGGCACCGGCGTGGCGGCCGGGGACGTCGAGGGCGAGTTGTCCAGCGGCCGGGCCCGGCATTAGTGTGCCCACCATGCATCTGACTGTGCTGCCGCCGCCTGCCGCCTAGCGCGCGGCCACTCCTGACGAAGACCGAGCCCGGGCAGTCCCCGGGCGGTTCGTCGCTGCCCGCGTGCGGAGCCGAGCGACCCACCACCCTGTCCTCCTCGGGAGAAGTCATATGCACACCCCTGTTGCTTCCGCGCTGCCCGTCGGGCGCGGCCTGCTCTATCTCGTCGTCGCCGGAGTCGCCTGGGGCACCGCCGGCGCGGCCGCCTCGCTGATCTTCCGGGTCAGCGATCTCGGCCCGCTCGCCCTGTCCTTCTGGCGCTGCGCGGGCGGCCTCCTGCTGCTCGCCGGGGCGCTCGCGCTGCGTCCCCGCCGCGCACCCCGGAAGCCCGAGCCCCGGCGTCGGCGGCTGTTCCGGATCCTCGGTACCGGCATCGGTCTCACCGTCTTCCAGAGCGCGTACTTCGCGGCGGTCGAGGCCACCGGTCTCGCCGTCGGCACCGTCGTCACGCTCGGCGCCGGGCCCGTACTGATTGCCGTCGGGGCACGTCTGCTGCTGGGCGAACGCCTCGGCGGCGGCGGACTGGCCGCCGTGACCGGCGCGCTGACCGGGCTCGTCGTGCTGGTCCTGGGCGGCGAGGGCGGCGACGTCGTGCCGGCCGGGGTGCTGCTGGCGCTGCTGTCCGCCGCCGGATACGCGGCGATCACGCTGCTCACCCGGTGGCTCGGGCGGGACGGCGACGGCGGCGACGCGCTGACCACCAGCGCCTGGGCGTTCGGCATCGGAGCGGTGGGCCTGCTGCCCATGGCGCTGGCCGAAGGGCTGGTGCCGCACACCGCGGAGACCGGGCAGGTGCTGTGGCTGCTGGTCTACGTGGCGGCGGTCCCCACGGCGCTCGCCTACGCGCTGTACTTCGCCGGAGCGGCCGCCGTCCGGTCGGCCACCGTCTCCGTGATCATGCTCCTGGAGCCGGTGAGCGCGGCGGTCATCGCGGTGACCGTCCTGCGGGAGCGGCTGACGACGGCCACGGTTCTCGGCACGCTGCTGCTGCTGACCGCCGTGGCCGGACTGGCCCTCGCGGAGGCGCGCGGTGCGGCGGCCGCACGCCGGAAGGAGGCCGTGGGCGTCGCGGTGTGACGGCGCCCGGCCCGTCGGGTCGCGGCAGCCACGGCTGCCGCGACCCCGGTCAGAGCGCGGCCAGATAGTCCGGTACGCCGATGGCCGGATCCAGGTCGTCCGCGGGGACCGGCGCCGCGTACCCCCGGGTGAGCGGCACGATGCCGGTCCAGTGGGGCAGGGCGCTGTCCTCGGGCTCGTCGTTGGGCCCGCCGGTGCGGACCTTGGCGGACACCTCGTTCAGGTCCAGCCGGATCACCGCCGTCGCGGCCAGCTCCTTGGCGTCGGCCGGCCGGGAGTCGCGGGAGCGGCCGGGCACGACCTGGTCCACGATCGCGTCCAGGGCGCGCCTGCGCTCCTCGGGGTCGGTCACCGTCACGGCCGTGCCGTGCACCACCACCGAGCGGTAGTTCATCGAGTGGTGGAAGGCGGACCTGGCCAGCACGAGGGCGTCGACATGGGTGACCGTCAGGCAGACCGGCAGCCCGGGGTCCGTGCTCCTGGCCGAGCGCAGGGGGCGCGAGCCCGTCGAGCCGTGGACGTACAGCCGCTCTCCTATCCGGCCGAAGAGGGTCGGCAGGACGACCGGGGCGCCGTCGCGCACGAAGCCCAGGTGGCAGAGGTAGGCCTCGTCGAGGATCGAGTGGACCAGCTCGCGGTCGTAGGAGGCGCGTTCCCTGGACCGGGTGGGCACGGTGCGATCGGTGGGAAGGTAGGGGGCGGCGACGCCGGAGCCCGTGGCGTCGGGCGTTGCGGTGTGCTGCATTGCGTACTCCATTGCACTAGTGCATAATGTTGTTTGTGCTAGGAGAGTATCGGATCAGTGGGCGGCGCGCATCGGAGATTGCCGCCAGCGTCGAGCGCGGGGTCGGCTCCGGAGACCTTCCGCCGGGCCATGTGCTGCCCCCCATGCGGGAGTTGGCGGCGCGCCTGGAGGTCAATCCCAATACGGTGGCGGCCGCCTACCGGACGCTGCGCGAGCGCGGGGTGATCGAGACGGCGGGCCGCCGGGGGAGCCGGGTGCGTCCTGCCCCGGCCAGCACGTCGCGCGGATCGCTGCGGATCGAGGCGCCTCCGGGAGTCCGGGACCTCGGCGAGGGCAACCCCGATCCGGAGCTGCTGCCCGGCCTGGGCCCGGCGCTCGCCGCGGCCGCCGCCGCCGACGCGGAGAGCCACGGTCTGTACGGGCAGGCCCCGGTGGTCGCGGAGTTCGCCGCGTACGCCCGCGCCGCGATGGACGCCGACGGGGTTCCCGCCGGGCCCCTCGCCGTGACCTCCGGCGCCCTGGACGCGATCGAGCGGGTCCTCGCGGCGCACCTCAGGCCGGGCGACGCGGTGGCGGTGGAGGACCCCGGCTGGGGCAGCGTGCTCGATCTCGTACCGGCGCTCGGGCTGCGCGCCGTACCGGTCGGCGTGGACGACTCAGGTCCGCTGCCCGCCGATGTGGAGCGGGCGCTGCGGGCCGGGGCGCGGGCCCTCGTCGTCACCGACCGGGCGCAGAACCCGACCGGCGCGTCGCTGGACGCGCCGCGCGCCCGGGAACTGCGCGCGGTCCTCGCCCGCCACCCGGACGTGCTGCTGATCGAGGACGACCACGGGCACGCCATCGTCGACCTGCCGCTGCACCCGCTGGCCGGGGCGACCGCCCACTGGGCGTTCATCCGCTCGGCGGCCAAGGCGTACGGCCCGGACCTGCGGGTCGCCACGCTCACGGGGGACGCCGTCACGGTGGACCGGGTGGCGGGGCGGCAGCGGCTCGGGCCCGGCTGGGTCAGCCGGCTGCTCCAGCGCGCCGTGCTCCATCTGTGGACCTCGGGCGCCGTCGACACCCGTACGGTCGCGCGGTCCTACGGCGCCCGCCGGGACGCGCTCATCCAGGCGCTGGCGGAGCGCGGCGTGCCGGCCCGGGGGCGTAGCGGGATGAACGTGTGGGTGCCCGTGAGCGACGAGACCGGGGCGGTCGCCCGGCTGCTCCACGCGGGCTGGGCGGCGGCCCCGGGCGCGCGCTTCCGGCTGGACACGCCCCCCGGGGTGCGGCTCACCGTCTCCCCGCTGACCGCGGCGGACATCGGCCCCCTGGCGGACGCGGTGGCCGCCGCCGCGGGGCCGGCGAGACCGGTCAACTACGGCTGAGACGTGGGGCGTCCGCGCCCGGCGGACCTGCGGGCTCCTTCGGCGCAGCGGTGGCGGCCGGGCGGGCGCGGCTCTGGGTGAGGGCCGCCCCTACCAGGACGATCAGCGCCCCGACCGGGGTGTTCCAGCTCAGCCGTTCGCCGAGCAGCGCGACGCCCGCCGCCGTCGCGATCACCGGAATGAAGTACGTGACCATCTGGGCCGTCGTCGGACCGACCTCCTGGACCAGGCCGTACTGGAGCAGCACCGCCAGGCCCGTGCCCAGCGCGCCCAGAGCGAGGACGCTGAGCGTCGGGAGCAGCGGGAAGGAGGTGGGCGCCGAGGTGAACAGCGGTGTCACCACGGCCAGTTGCACCGTACCGAGGAAGAGCTGGCTGCCCGTCAGCGCCAGCGTCGACGAGCCGGTGCCGGCCAGCGTGCGGCGGACGTAGATCCAGCCGACCGGGTAGCAGAACGAGGCCAGCAGCGCCATGCCCGTGCCCGGCAGGTCCAGGCCGGAGAAGCCCTGCCAGGCGCCCAGCACCGTGAGGACGCCGAGGAAGCCGAGACCGAGACCGGCCACCCGGCGGCGGGTCGGGCGGTCCTCCGACAGGGCGACCACCGAGAGCGCCATGCCCCACAGCGGCGAGGTCGCGTTGCAGATGCCGGCCAGCGTCGAGGGGATCGTCAGCTCGGCGTAGGAGAAGAGCGAGAACGGCAGCGCGTTCAGAAGGAACGCCGCGACCGTGAGGTGCCCCCAGGTCCGGGCCGAACGCGGCAGCCGTTCCCGGCGCATCGCCATGGCCGCGACCAGCACCGCCGTACCGGCGAGCAGCCGGCCGAAGGTGACCTGGAACGGGGCGTAGCCCTCGGTCCCGACCTTGATCAGCAGAAAGCTGAACCCCCAGATGAGCGAGAGCGCCGCGAACCGGATCCGCCAGTCGAGAGCGGGGCGCCGGGCCGGTGGTGCGGACGGAACGGGCGGAGGAAGTGCTGACGCCGGGGCCGTGGCCCGCGGCTCGCAGGGAGCGCTCATGGTGTTCAGCCTGACGAAGATGACCTCGTAGGACAAGCGAGAGTTTCTGTGTGTGTTCGCGTAGCATCGCTTACATGTTGAACCTGGAGCGGCTGCGCACGCTGGACGCCCTCGCCCGGCACGGCTCGGTGAGCGGGGCGGCTGACGGACTGCACGTCACGACGTCGGCGGTCTCGCAGCAGATGGCCAAGCTGGAGCGCGAGGTCGGGCAGCGGCTGCTCGCCAGGAACGGCCGGGGTGTCCGCCTCACCGACGCGGGCCGGCTGCTCGCGGACCATGCCGCACGGATCCTGTCGCAGGTGGAGCTGGCCCAGTCCGACATCGAGGCGCAGCGCGGCGAGGTCGTCGGTGAGGTACGGATCTGCGCCTTCCCGACCGCGGCGCGCGGGCTGTTCCCCGCGACGCTCACCTCCCTGCGCGCCGACCACTCCGACCTCACCGTCCGTACGCGGGAGTTGGAGCCCGAGCAGGGGCTGCGCGCGGTGCTGCGCGGGGACGTCGACCTGGCCGTCGTGCTCGACTGGAGCAACAAGCGGCTGCCCGTGCCCGGCGGCCTGTCCAAGGCCGAACTCCTCGACGACGCACCGGACATCGCCATGCCGGCCGGGCATCCGCTGGCCGACCGCGACGAGGTGGAACTGGAGGACTTCGCGGACGACCCGTGGGTGTCCTGGCCCGAGGGCGAATTCTGTTACGAGTGGCTGATGTTCACCCTGCGCTCGCGGGGCATCGAGCCGCGCATCGCCCATCTGGCCGGTGAGCACCATACGCAACTCGCGCTGATCGCTGCCGGGTTCGGCGTCTGTGTGGCGCCCCGGCTGGGGCGCGGCCCGGTTCCCGACGGGGTGCGCCTGGTGCCGGTGCGGCAGACCGTGCGACGGCACGTCCATGTGGTCTGGCGCACCGACGCGGACCGCCGCCCGTCGGTCCGCGCGGCGGTGGACGCGCTGCGGGCGGCGGGCGCGGGGGTGGCGGCCGCCGGGGTCAGGTGAGACCGGCGAGCTTGCGGAAGTCCCAGGAGGTGATCGTCTCCGGGGTGAGCCGCAGCCAGGCATGCCGTCCGTCGTGGGGCATCTCCGTGATGCCGAAGTACTTCACCGGGAACAGCCGCTCCGGCTCCACGAGTTCGGGGCAGGGCTCGCCCGTGCGAGGAGCCTCGCCGATGAACTCCGCCCGGCCGGTGAGCTCCACGCCGCGCAGCTCCTCGTACCCCTCGCCGTCGTCCACGACCACGGCGATCCTGGTGTCCTTGCGGAGCTGGGACCAGCGACGGCTGCGGGTGATGGAGTACAGCCAGAGCGAGCCGCCGTCCCAGACGAACCACAGCGCGCCGATGTGCGGAGCGCCGTCGGAGCCGAGCGTGGCCACCCGGCAGGTGCGCTGTTCGCCGAGGTAGGCGTCGCGCTCCTCGGGCGTCATCATGATCCGGCGGCCTCGTCGCTGGGTGTCGGTCATGTGCCGCCCTCTCCTGGAATCCCGCCCGAATCTGACTGGGTGTCAGAAATCATGGACGCTCTTCCTTCATGACGCAATGGCCGCTACTCTCGCGCGCCCGGTCCCGTCCACGGAACCCGCCCCGGGAAAGGGAGGAGCCCCCGTGCCGTCGAGGGAATCACAGGAGCGGCTCACCGCGCTGCTCGACCCCGCCACCACCGTCCTGCTGACCGTCGAGTGCCAGCAGGGGGTGGTGGGGCCGGACAGCGCCCTGCCCGAACTCGCCGCCGCCGCACGCTCGTCGGGCGCCCTGGCCCAGGTCGCCCGGCTCGTCGCCGCCGCCCACGAGAGCGGCGTCCAGGTGATGCACGCGATCGCCGAGAGCCGTCCCGACGGGCGCGGCGGCAACCGCAACGCCCGGCTCTTCCGTGCCGCCGCCCGGCTGCCCGTCCAGCAGCACTCCGGCACCACCGCCGTCCGGGTCGCACCGCCCATCGAGGTGGCCGACGAGGATCTCGTCGTCCGCCGGCTGCACGGCCTCTCGCCCCTGGCCGGCACCGACGTCGACCCGCTGCTGCGCAACCTCGGCTGCCGCACCCTCGTCATCACCGGCGTATCGGCCAACATCGCCATCCCCAACGCCGTCTTCGACGCGGTCAACCTCGGCTACACGGCCGTCGTCCCGGCCGACGCCATCGCGGGGGTGCCCGCCGAGTACACCCCCGCCATGGTCCGTAACACCCTCGCCCTGGTCGCCACCGTCACCGCCACCGACGCCGTCCTCGGCAGCTGGAAGCGACCGCGCGGGCAGAGGAGGGCGGCGGTCTGAGAACCGGTCCTACGCCAGCCTGATCGCGTCGCCCTCGACGGTGATCTCGCGGGCGGGCAACGGCTGGGTGGCGGGCCCGCCGGTCGGGCTGCCCGTGGCGGCGTCGAAGGTGGAGTTGTGGCAGGGGCAGGTGATCGTGCCGGCCGAGACATCCTTGACCGCGCAGCCCTGATGGGTGCACGTGGACGAGAACGCCTTGAACTCGCCCGGCCGCGGCTGGGTGACCACGACCTTCTGCGCGGCGAAGACCACCCCGCCGCCCTCCGGAATGTCGGAGGCCGCGGCGAGCACCTCGCCGCCTTTGCCCTCGCCGCCGCTCCCGGGCTGCTCGACCGCGTCCGAGCCTCCCGGATCGTCCGATCCGCCGCACGCGGTGAGGGCGGCCGCCGCCCCGGCCGCCCCCACGGCCACCACCACCGTGCGGCGTCCGAGGAGGCTCCGGCGCTCCTGCGTTGCGCTCATCGCGGTATTCCCTTCGTCGGTGTCCGGGTGGGCCCGGGGGGTGTCCCGGGCCTCGTCCTCGATGACTTCGATCAGGGGTACGTGTCGCGCCGCGCATCTGTTCACGCAGGAGGTGACAGCCGGTCAGGCGGAGTAGCCCTTCGGCGGTACGAGAGAGGCGAGTTGGTCGAAGGAGATCCAGTAGATCTGGTTGCCTCCGAAGGACGCCGGGTCCGCGATGAGAACGGTGCGGTCGACCGCGTCGTAGCCGAAGACGGTGAAGTAGTGGTAGATCGTCTGGTCCGGCGGGTAGCCGGGCGGCTGGTTGCCCGGCGGGGCGACGATGTTGGCGACCAGCGGGTAGTCGCGGTCGATGTCGAACACGATGTCGTGCCACAGGAGGTCCCGCTGCGCCTGGGTGGGCGGGTCGTCCGGCATCTCCTTGGTCTCGTACCAGCCGCCGCCGAGACGCGCGTTGAGCACGCCCGTGACCTGGCCGATGTGATCGGTGCCCGCCTCGGTCGTGCCGAGCTGCGCGGCCAGTTCGCCCTGGCTCGGCGCGGCGGTCCGGGCGGAGAGCGCGATGCGCGTCGCGGCGGGACCGCACCAGTAGCCGGTCTCCTGGACCTGGTAGTCGATCTCCAGCCAGCGTGCGTCGCTCGTGCGCCCGGCGGCGACCCGGAGCCGGGCCCCCGGCTCGTCGTAGCCGGAGACGAGGGCCGTACCGGCCGTCGAGTCATGGGTCCGTACGTCCACGACCGGGACGGCGGGGGCGGGCGACGCCTGGGCGGTGCCGGGGAGAAGAAGTGCTCCGAGGAAGAGCGTTGCGACCGTGCCGGTGACAAGTCTCGCGCGCATGAGGGCTCCTGTGGGGAGGGTGCCGTACGGAAACGCCGGCGCGGGAACGGCGGTGGGGGCCGCTCGGCCGGGTGCGGTGCGATGGAAGCAGCCAGCGTGGCGGCCCGCCCGGGACGGACACAAGCGGTGTAAGCCCAGGCTTACGGGCGCGGTTGGCCGCCCGGCCCGCGCCCGGCGCGCCGGTCCTCCGCGGCCAGCAGCGCGCGCCCCTCGGCGGTGGCGACGTGAAAGGCGCGGCCGGCCGTGCGCACGGTGGTGGTCAGCCCCGCCGCGCGCAGCACGTTCATGTGCTGGCTGACGGCCGGGTGGGTCACCTGGAGCAGCCGGGCCGCCTCCACGGTGGAGCAGCCGGTACGGGTGGCCCGGAGCAGGTCCGCACGGGTCTGCCCGAGGAGACGGCCGAGCGGACCGCGCTCCGTCGCCGGACCCGTCGCCCCGGGGCCCCCGGCCCAGTCGGCCGTGTGGTGGATGGGATGGACCAGGACGGGCGGCAGTTCACCGTCCGCGAGAGTGGTCGGGGTGGGCCAGCAGAAGAACGACGCCTGGAGCACGAGTCCACGGCCGTCCAGCCACAGGTCCTGCTCGACCGGGTAGGCGACCTCCAGTACGGGCGGCTGCCAGCGGACGCCGGGCCCGAGTCCGGTCAGCAGGGCCTCGGTGCCCCCGTCCATCAGGTGCCGCATCCGCAGCGCCCGGTCGGCCTCCAGGTCCGCGCGGACCTGCCGCCAGTGCGGCAGGAGCGCCTGCGCCTGATAGGCGTGGAGCGCGTCGCCCAGCCGTGCGAGCGCGTCCGTGTCGCCCTCGGCCAGGGCGGCGGCCCAGCCGGGCAGCGGCGTCGATCCGGCCAGCCGGGTCAGCTCCGCGCGCAGCCTCGGCCGCGGCGTTCCGAGCAGGGTGTCGACGGCGGCCCGGAGCGTGGTGCGCTCCCCGGAGGTGGGGGTGAGGAAGTCGGGGGAGTAGCCGTACGGCGGCAGCAGCGGGGAGAGCAGCCGGCGGCTCTCCGGGAGCCGGGGCCGCACCCAGCGCCGCCAGTCGCCGAAGACCCGTGCCCCGTCGGTCCGTTGCAGGGTCTGCACGCTGTTGCTGATCTCCCACAGGAGATCCGGCCCGGGGGCCACCTTGACCCGCGTCAAGTCCTCGGGGGTGAAGTGGATCCGCAGCATGGACGCTCCATCGGACGGCGAACAGGCCAATACCCGCGGCCGCGACGGGATATTCCGGTCCCATGGGTGCTGGCCGTCTCCTGCGGACCGCCGCCCGTGGTCACTGTCGGTTACTATGCTCACTTCATGCCGGAAGCAAGGCTGAAGAGCTGCAGAGATGGGTGGCCCGGTAACGTGCTGAAAGAGGTCACTGCGACCCGCTATGTCACGCCTCTGCGTGAGGGCGGCTCGCTCCCCGGCATCGTCGAGGCGGACGATCTGGGCACGTACGTCATGAAGTTCACCGGGGCGGGGCAGGGCCGCAAGACGCTCGTCGCCGAGATCATCTGCGGGGAACTCGGCCGCCGACTGGGACTGCGGGTGCCCGAGCTGGTGACCATCGAGCTCGACCCCGTCATCGGTCTGGCCGAGCCCGACGAGGAGGTGCAGGAGCTGCTCCGCGCGAGCGGCGGACTCAACCTCGGGATGGACTACCTGCCGGGCTCGCTCGGGTTCGACCCGCTGGCCTACGAGGTCGGGGCGGCCGAGGCCGGGCGGATCGTCTGGTTCGACGCGCTGATCAACAACGTGGACCGCTCCTGGCGCAACCCCAACCTGCTCGTCTGGCACGGCGACCTCTGGCTCATCGACCACGGCGCGACCATGATCTGGCACCACAACTGGCCGGGCGCCGAGGCCTCCGCCGCCAAGCCGTACAACGCCTCGGACCATGTGCTGGCCTCCTTCGGGCCGGACATCGCCTCCGCCGCCGCCGAGCTCGCCCCGCTGGTCACCGAGGAACTGCTCACCGAGGTGACCGCCGACGTGCCGGACGTCTGGCTGGCCGATGAGCCCGGCTTCGCCTCCGCCGACGAGGTGCGCCGCGCCTACATCGCCCCGCTGCTCGCGCGGGCCGCCGGCATCCACGAGCGGATCACGCTGGACGCGCCGACCGCGACCCGGCCCTCCCAGGCCCCCGGCTGGCTCACCGAGCGGCTGCCGCCCCGGCCGAAACCGGTCGACGGCGACCGCGCGGCGGCGGCCGCCCGTACCGGCGAGGAGGGCGGCCGATGACGCGGCGCGACGTCTTCGAGTACGCGCTCCTGCGCGTCGTGCCCCGGGTCGAGCGGGGCGAGTGCTTCAACGCGGGGGTGCTGGTCTACTGCCGGGCGCACTCGTTCGTCGCCGCCCGTACGCACCTCGACGAGGCGAAGCTGAAGGCACTGGACCCGGACGCCGACGTCGTCGGGGTGCGGGCCGCCCTGCGCGCCGTCGAAGGGGTCTGCGGCGGCGGCCGGGGCGCCGGTCAGGCGGCGGACGACGACGCCGGGCGGCGGTTCCGCTGGCTGATCGCCCCGCGCTCCACGGTCGTCCAGCCCGGCGCCGTGCACAGCGGGCTGACCACCGACCCGGCCGGCGAGGTGGAACGGCTGCTCGACCTGCTCGTGCGCTGAGACACGCCCCGGCGGGACCGGCACGGCACCACGGCGGATGCTCCCGCCCGGTGTGACGTGCGGCCCGCCGGGGCGTGCGCCGTTGACACCGGGTGCCAGGGCTTCTAGCGTCTCGTCTGCTGAAGGTACTAAGCGGTTGCTCAGCGATCGGGGGCCTTGCTGTCAGGGAAACGCCCCGACGCACGCTGAGCCGCTATCCAAGGGCGAGGAGAACCAAGCATGTCCACCACCGAGCAGCGCGTCGCCATCGTGACGGGAGCGGCACGGGGCATCGGCGCCGCCACCGCCGTACGCCTCGCGGCCGAGGGCCGCGCCGTCGCCGTACTCGATCTCGACGAGGCGGCCTGCAAGGACACGGTCGAGAAGATCACCGCCGCCGGGGGCACCGCGCTCGCCGTCGGCTGCGACGTGTCGGACGCCGGCCAGGTGGAAGCCGCCGTCGCGCGGGTCGCCGCCGAGCTGGGCGCGCCGACGATCCTGGTGAACAACGCGGGCGTGCTCCGCGACAACCTGCTGTTCAAGATGAGCGAGTCCGACTGGGACATCGTGATGAACGTGCACCTCAAGGGCGCGTTCCTGATGGCGAAGGCCGTCCAGGCCCACATGGTCGAGGCCAAGTTCGGCCGGATCGTCTCGCTCTCCTCCTCCTCGGCCCTCGGCAACCGGGGCCAGGCCAACTACTCCGCGGTCAAGGCGGGCCTCCAGGGCCTCACCAAGACGCTCGCCAAGGAGCTTGGCAAGTTCGGCGTCACGGCCAACGCCGTCGCGCCCGGCTTCATCGTCACCGAGATGACCGCGCAGACCGCCGAGCGCGTCGGCATGGGCTTCGAGGAGTTCCAGGCGGCGGCCGCCACCCAGATCCCCGTCCAGCGCGTCGGCCGTCCCGAGGACGTCGCGAACGCCATCGCCTTCTTCGCGGGCGACGACGCGGGCTTCGTCTCCGGCCAGGTCATGTACGTGGCCGGCGGACCCCTCAACTGATCCGAAGGGCAGCGGACATCATGACGGTGCAGGACAGCGGAAAGGTCGCCCTCGTCACGGGCGCCAGCCGGGGCATCGGCTACGGGATCGCCGAGGCGCTCATCGCCCGCGGCGACCGGGTGGCCATCACCGGGCGGGGCGAGGACGCCCTGAAGGAGGCCGTGGAGCGGCTCGGCGCCGACCGGGTCATCGCGATCCCCGGCAAGGCGCACGACGAGGCCCACCAGGCCGCGGCGGTCGAGCGCACGATGGAGGCGTTCGGCCGGGTCGACTACCTGGTCAACAACGCCGGGACGAATCCGGTCTTCGGCCCGATGGCCGAGCTCGACCTCAATGTGGCCCGCAAGGTCTACGAGACCAATGTGATCTCGGCGCTCGGCTTCGCCCAGCAGACCTGGAAGGCCTGGCAGAAGGAGAACGGCGGGGCGATCGTCAACATCGCCTCCGTCGCCGGCGTCGCCCCCTCGCCGTTCATCGGCGCGTACGGGATGTCCAAGGCGGCCATGATCAACCTGACCGCCCAGCTCGCGCACGAGTTCGCCCCGGTCGTCCGGGTCAACGCGATCGCCCCGGCCGTGGTCAAGACGAGGTTCGCCGAGGCGCTCTACGAGGGCCGCGAAGCGGAGGCGGCCGCCGCCTACCCGCTGGGCCGGCTCGGAGTGCCCGAGGACATCGGAGGCGCGGCGGCCTTCCTGACCTCCGCGCAGTCCGACTGGATCACCGGGCAGACCCTCGTGGTCGACGGAGGAATCTTCCTCAACGCGGGTGTGGGCTGAGAGCGGCCTGAGCCGGTTTGGCCCTGATTGAGTCAAGTGCCCCGTCGGGTCAGCGGATTGACCTGGCGGGGCGCTGCGGTATGGTCTGCCGACCCATGGCTGATCGAGGAGCGTGCACGTGTTCTACCGGGCCAGTCTGCAGGCTGCTGCAGCCCTAGCTTCCCTTTCTCTGCTGGCCGGCTGCGGTCTCCTTTCCGACAGCGGATCGGAAATCGACCAGAAGATAACCGTCGGGACGACCAGCTCCCCGTCCACGCTCGATCCGGCGGCGGCCTGGGACGGTTCCTGGGAATTGATGCGGAACGTTTACCAGACCCTGGTGAGCTTCCCCACCGGCAGCACGAGCCCGGAGCCGGACGCGGCGGAGGAATGCAAGTTCACCGACGCCACGAGCATGGCTTACCGGTGCACGCTCAAGAAGAACCTCAAGTTCTCCAACGGCGAGAAGATCGACGCCGAGGCCGTGAAGTACTCCATCGACCGCATCGTGGACATTCACTTCAAGGGTGGCCCGGCCGGCATGCTCGGCTCGCTGGACCGGATCGAGACCAAGGGCGACGACACGGTCGTCTTCCACCTGAACAAGTCCGACGCCACGTTCCCGTTCATCCTGGCCACGCCCGCCATGTCGCTCGTCGCCCCCGGCGACTACCGCCAGGACAAGATCCGCGACGACGGCAAGGTCACCGGCTCCGGACCGTACCTCCTGGAGTCCTACGAGGGCGGGAAGACCGCCGAGCTGAAGAAGAACCCGGACTACAAGGGGTTCGCCAACCGGAGGAACGACGCGGTCACCATCCGCTACTTCGAGAAGTCCGCCGACATGGTGAGCGCGCTCAAGGCGAAGGACATCGACGCCACCTACCGGGGTCTGACCGCCGAGGAGGTCGTCAGCCTGGAGGACAACAAGGACGACAACGAGGGCCTCCAGATCGTCGAGAGCACGGGCGCGGACATCCGCTTCCTGGTCTTCAACCCCAAGGACCCGGCCGCCGCGAACCCCGCCGTCCGCAAGGCCATCGCCCATGTCGTGGACCGCGACGCACTGGTCGAGAAGGTCTACCGGGGCACCGCCGAGCCCCTCTACTCCATGATCCCCAAGGGCATCGCCGGACACACCACGAGCTTCTTCGACACCTTCGGCGACCCGGACGTGAAGAAGGCGAAGGAGATCCTCACCGGGGCCGGCATCACCGAGCCCGTGAAGATGAACTTCTGGTTCACCACGGACCGCTACGGCTCCGCCACCGAGCCCGAGTTCGAGGAGCTCAAGCGGCAGCTGGAGGCCTCCGGACTCTTCAAGATCAAGCTTGAGGGCAAGCCCTGGAAGGACTTCCAGGAAGACTTCAACAAGGGCGAGTACCCGGTCTTCGGCCGCGGCTGGTTCCCGGACTTCCCGGACCCCGACAACTTCATCGCTCCGTTCGTGGGCAAGGAGCCGGTCACCGGCACCCCCTACATCAACAAGGAGATCACCCAGCAGCTGATCCCCGCCTCGCGGCAGGAGAGCGACCGGGGCGCGGTCAGCAAGCAGTTCGAGCGGGCCCAGGAGATCCTCGTCGACGACGTCCGGCTGCTGCCGCTGTGGCAGGGCAAGCTGTACGTCGCGGCGGGCGAGGACATCGGCGGCGGCGAGCGTGCGCTCGACCCGCAGACCGTCATGCAGTTGTGGGAGCTGTACCGCAAGGCCAGCTGGTAGGAGCCGAACGGAAGGGCTGCGGGGGCCCGTTGTCAGTGGCGCCCGGTAGGTTCTGGGATCAAGAACCTGTTGCTCACCGGAGGTTGTGGACGTGACCGATATCGACCTGCTGCCCGAGTCCTGGCGCGGCGTCCTCGGCGAAGAACTGCAGAAGCCGTACGTCAAGGAGCTGGCGGACTTCGTCGAGGAGGAGCGGGCCAAGGGCCCGGTCCATCCGCCGCGCGAGCAGGTCTTCGCCGCCCTGGACGCCACGCCGTACGACAAGGTGAAGGTCCTGATCCTCGGCCAGGACCCGTATCACGGCGAGGGGCAGGGGCACGGGCTCTGCTTCTCCGTGCGGCCCGGCGTCAGGACACCGCCGTCGCTGCGCAACATCTACAAGGAGATGCAGCAGGAGCTCGGCCTGCCGATCCCGGACAACGGCTATCTGATGCCCTGGGCCGAGCAGGGCGTCCTCCTGCTCAACGCCGTGCTCACCGTGCGCGGCGGCGAGGCCAACTCCCACAAGAACAAGGGCTGGGAGAAGATCACCGACGCCGTGATCCGCGCCGTCGCCGACCGGCCCGACCCGGCGGTCTTCGTGCTCTGGGGCAACTACGCGCAGAAGAAGCTGCACCTGATCGACGAGGAGCGCCATGTGGTGGTGAAGGGCGCGCACCCCTCGCCGCTGTCGGCCAAGAAGTTCTTCGGCTCCCGCCCGTTCACGCAGATCAACGAGGCCGTGGCCGCCCAGGGGCACCAGCCGATCGACTGGCGGATTCCCGACCTCGGCTGACGGACAGCCCGGGGGGCCCGTGTCTGACCGGTTATGCGGAAGCCCGGCGTTAGCGTCGGACGGAGGGCCATCGGGCTGGACGGGCGACGAGGAGACCGCAGTGGTGGAGCAGCAGGAGGCGTCGGGCGACGCCGTCATGACCAGGATCGGCCAGGCGATCATGCTGCTCCACGGAGGTGACCGGGAGGAGGCCCGCAACCGCTTCGGCGCGCTCTGGTCGGAGCTCGGAGCGGACGGCGACGCCCTTCACCGCTGCACCCTGGCGCACTACATGGCCGACACCCAGGACGACCCCGGCGACGAGCTGGCCTGGGACCTGCGGGCGCTGACGGCCGCCGAGGGGCTGAGAGCCGCCGAGGGGGCGGGTGGCGCCGAGGCCGGAGGCGCGGGTACGGGCACGGCCGAGGGGGCGGGGGCCTCCGATGTTCCCGGCGGTGCTGAAGGGGCGGACGGCGGGCCGGTGGCGGAACACCCGGACATCCCGGCCGTCCGGGCGTTCTACCCCTCGCTGCACCTCAACCTCGCGGCGGACTACCTCAAGCTCCAGCGCCCCGAATCGGCCCGCATCCATCTCCAGCGGGCCCGCGCCGCGGCCGAGTCGCTCGCGGACGACGGATACGGCGGCGGGGTCCGCGCCGCCATCGACCGCCTGGAGCTCCGCATGCGGGAGCAGTGACCTCACGGGCCGGTGGGGGGCCGGGCCCGTGAGGTCGGAGCCCGTGGAGTCAGGAGCGTCAGCGGCCGTACGTCTCCGAGCAGATGCGGGCCTCCGGACTGCCCGCGGGCCAGCCGCCGTAACCCCGGCCGAGCGCGCAGACGTCCCCGCCGCCGCCGGGGACGCGTGGCAGGGCGGGCACGGTGACGGACGGGACGCCCGGGGGCCGGTGAGGTGTCCGGGCCGGCGGCGGGTCGGCGCGTTTTCGTGGCGGGGCGGTTCCCGCGGGCCCGGTGCGCCGGGGTGCGGCGGCCGGAGGCGCGGGGGAGGGCGGCCGGGCGGTCGGCCGACTCGGATCCGGTACGACCTCCAGCGCCTCGCGGGCGGGCGGCTGCACGATCTGCGGGGCCACGTCCTGGACCGGTGCGGCGACCTCCGGATACGGGGGAGGAGCGGGCCCCGGCTCCACCGAGACGCAGCCGGAGACGGTCGTGACCGCTAACCCGACCAGGAGTTTCGCGGTGATTCTGGTTCTCTGCACCCGGCCAACTCTGCGGTGCGGCCCGGCGTCCGGCGGCCCGGTGGGCGCGGAATGGCCCGCACGAGTGACCCGGTCAGCGGCGCGCACCGCACCGGGCACCCGACCGCGCTGAATCAGGTACCGGTGCCGGGCGCCGGTGCTGTTACTTGCCGGTGGCCCCGTCGACGCTCTCGCGGGCCGCCGCGATCTCCGCCCGCCAGACGGCCGAAGAAGGCATGGCGGCCAACCTCGCCCGTGGATCATGTCCCTGGCCAGGTGTTTTACCGGTGGAACCGCGGATCGGGCCGACGGCGACGGGCGACGTATGCTGCCGAGGTGCGAACAGCCGCGCACCGCGGCACGGCGACAGGGAGACCTCGTGAAGATCGGTTGCATCGGGCTCGGCGACATCGCGCAGAAGGCGTACCTGCCGGTGCTCACCGCCGTACCGGGGGTCGAACCGCATCTGCAGACCCGCACCCCCGCCACGCTTCACACGGTCGGCGACGCCCATCGCATCCCGGACGGGAACCGTCACACGACCCTCGACTCCCTCATCGCCGAAGGGCTGGACGCGGCCTTCGTGCACGCTCCGACCGCTGTGCACCCGCAGATCGTGGAGCGCCTCCTCGAAGCCGGCGTCGCCACTTATGTCGACAAGCCGATCGCCTACGAGTACGCCGAGTCCGAACGGCTGGTGAGCCTCGCCGAGGAGCGCGGCGTCAGCCTCGCCGTCGGCTTCAACCGCCGCTTCGCCCCGGGCTACTCGCAGTGCGCGGAGCACCCGCGCGAGCTGATCCTCATGCAGAAGAACCGGGTCGGCCTGCCCGAGGACCCCCGGTCCATGATCCTCGACGACTTCATCCACGTCGTCGACACCCTGCGCTTCCTGGCCCCGGGCACCGTCGACCGCACCACCGTGCGGGCCCGGATCGTGGACGGCCTGATGCACCACGTGGTCCTCCAGCTGTCCGGCGACGGATTCACCGCGATCGGCATGATGAACCGGCTGAACGGGTCGACCGAGGAGATCCTCGAAGTCTCCGGCCAGGACTCCAAGCGCCAGGTCCTCAACCTCGCGGACGTCATCGACCACAAGGGCCAGCCCAGCGTGCGGCGGCGCGGAGACTGGGTCCCGGTGGCGCGGCAGCGTGGCATCGAGGGCTGTGTGCACGCCTTCCTCGACGCCGTACGCCGGGGCGAGACGCTCAGTGCCCGGGACGCCCTGGCGACCCATGAGCTGTGCGAGCGGGTGGTCCGGGAGGCTCTGGAGCAGGCTTCCTGAGCGCCCGCAGCCCCTCCACGGCGCACAGCGCGGCCAGCGCCGCGAGGGCCCCGTACACCGGCCAGTCGCCGAGCCGGCCGTAGAGCGTCTCGCCGCGTGCCAGCGGCAGGTCGAACACCTCGGCCGCGCTCGCGTCCGTGCCGAGCGGGCGGCCCACCCGCTCGCCCCGGGGCCCGTACGCGGCACTGATCCCGGTGAGCGTCGCGTGGACCATCGGACGGCCGTTCTCGGCGGCCCGCAGCGCGCCCAGCGACGCGTGCTGGGCCGGGGCCCAGCTGTCCTGGAACGTCGAGGTGGCGGACTGGGCGACGAGCACCTGAGCACCGTCGCGCACCAGCCTGCGGCTCATGTCGGGGAACGCCGACTCGAAGCAGACCAACGGGCCCACCCGCAGCCCCCGGTCCCCGTCCGGCAGGGTCATCACCACCTGGCGGTCGCCGCGCAGCCGGTCCTCGCCCGCGGCCTTGCCCACGGAGGTCGCCCAGCCCAGCAGGGAGCGGGCCGGGACGTACTCGCCGAACGGGACCAGGCGCATCTTGTCGTAGCGGTCCCCGGTCGGCCCGTCAGGACCCACCAGCACCGCCGACTTGAAGATCCCCGACCGCCCCGAGCCGTCCGTCTGCCGGGCGTCCACATTGACCAGCAGATCCGCGCCGACCCTGCGGGACAGCTCCGCCAGCCGCCGCGCGGTCTCCGGGCTCTGCCACGCACCCGCCCCGATGCTGCTCTCGCCCCACACCACCAGGTCCACGCCCCGCCCCTCCAGCGAACGGGTCAGCTCCTCGCCCCGGTCGAGCCGACGCGCGACGCTCCCCGGCCCCTCCACGACGCCCGGCTGCACGACGGCGATCCTGACCGTGCCGTCGCCCGTGGGCCGGGGCGCCCAGGCCCACATCGCCGTGACGGACAGGGCGCACACCACCAGCAGCACCCCGGCGGTCGTACGCGCGGCGGGAGCGGTGATCAGCAGGGCCACGCCGGTGTTCACCGCCAGCACCAGCAGGCTCACCAGCCACACCCCGCCCACCGAGGCGACCCGCAGGGCGGGCGCGACCTCCCACTGACTCGCGCCGAGCAGCCCCCAGGGCCCGCCGAGCCCCTCCCAGGACCGCACCAGCTCGATCATCAGCCACCCGGAGGGCACGACGACCACGGCGGCCACGGCGCGCGGCGCGGAAGGCGAACCGCCGAGCAGCCGGGACACCAGCAGCCCCCAGGGCGCCCAGAGCAGCCCGAGCAGGGCGGCCAGCAGCACGATGAACACGTGGAGGCTCGGCATCAGCCAGTGGTGCACGGCGATGACGAACCCGATGCCGCCGATCCACCCGTCCAGCGCCGCCCGGCGGGGCGAGCGCGCCGTACGGATCAGCAACAGCCAGGGGACCAGCGCCCCGTAGGCGAACCACCAGAGGCCGGGCGCGGGAAAGGCGAGCGCGGGCAGCGCCCCGGCGAGCAGCGCCACCGCTGCTCGCGCCCAGGGGGACGCGAGCGGTCCTGGACCGGCGGGGCCCCGGCCACCGGCGGCCGGCCCGTCACCGGAGGCGCTGTCGCCGGTGAGGCTGTCGCCCGTGGTGCTGTCACCCGTGGTGCTGCCCTCGGATGGCCCCTGCCCGGGGGTGCTGTGCCCGGGTGCGTCGGCCGCGTTCCTGCCGACCGGGAGACGCCCGCCCCGGATGCGCATGCCGTGCCCTCCTCGGTCGTGCGTGGGCGGGCGGCAGCCGTCACCGCGTCACCCCTGGATACCGGCCCGGACACCCGATCCGGACAC
>MUNB01000222.1 GCA_002154345.1 Streptomyces griseus | reverse complement strand
ACGCCGCACCCCGGTCCGCCGCCGGGCCCGCCGCCCCGCGCGCCACCCGTCCGCTGCTGCTCGGCACGTACACCTCCGAGGCGGGAGGCGGTACGGGCATCGGCACCGCCGCGTACGACACCGGCACCGGCGCGATCACCACCGGACCGGCGATCACCGGCGTCGAGAACCCCTCCTACCTGGCCCTCCACCCCTCCGGCTCCACCGTCTACGCGGTTGCCGAGCAGGACGCGGGCGCGGTCACCGCCGTGGCGCTCTCGCCGGACGGGACGTACGAGCTGCTCGGCACCCGTCCCACCGGCGGCTCGGGCCCCACCCACCTCTCCGTCCACCCGTCCGGGGACTGGCTGCTGAGCGCGAACTACACCTCCGGCAGCGTCGCCGTGCACCCGATCGCGGCGGACGGCTCGCTGGGCGAGCGCACCGATCTGGTCACCCACAGCTCGCCGCCGCCCGGCCCCGGCCAGGGCGGACCGCACGCCCACCAGATCGTCACCTCGCCCGACGGCGGCCACGTCCTCGCCGTCGACCTGGGCACCGACACCGTGTACACGTACGCGCTGGACGAGTCCGCCGGAACGCTCACCGAGGTCTCCCGCGCCGCCCTGGCCCCCGGCTCCGGCCCGCGCCACCTGGCCTTCCACCCCGGCGGGCGGTTCGCCTACCTGGCCTGCGAGCTGGACGACACGATGGTCGTCTGCGCGTACGACCCCGCCACCGGCGCCCTCACCCCGGGTTCCGGGCAGTCCACCGGTACGGGATCGGGCACCAGCTACCCCGCCCAGCCGGTGGTCACCGGCGACGGGGCGTACGTCTACCTCGCCAACCGGGGGCACAACAGCCTCACCCGTTACGCGGTCGAGGACGACGGGGCGGCCCTGCGCCTGCTGGACACCGTGCCGGTCGGCGGCGACTGGCCCCGCCAGCTCGCCCTCTCCCCGGACAGCTCCCTGCTCTTCGCCGCCAACCAGCGCTCCTCCACCGTGACCGTCTTCGCCGTCGGCCCCGATGGCTCCCTGACCGGCACGGGCGAGCCTTTCCCGGCGCCGGTCGCGGTCTGTGTGCTGCCGCTCCCGTGACCACCCCGCCCGGGGCCCCGCGCGCACCGGAGCGGGGCCCCGTCCAGCGGTTACAGTCGTGGCCGAGCCGCGGGAGCCCGCACCCCGGGCGAGGACACCATGGAGGCACAGTGCGCTTGAGGGTGGAATTCACCACCGAGCCGTTCGATCTCGACGAGGCGCCCACCCACGCGGTGGTGGCCCGCGAGGTGATCCAGGGCGCCGAGCTGGACGCCGTCGACGTCGGCCCCTTCGGCAACACCGCGGAAGGCGGCGCCGACGAGGTGCTGACCGCCGTGGACGCCCTGCTGCGGCAGGCCCTGGCCTCGGGCGCCACCCGGGTCTCGCTCCAGGTGAACGTGATCGAGGGGGACGTGTCGTGACCGCATCCGCCGATCACCCCCCGGTGGCGGGCGATCACCCTCTCGTCTCCGCCGTCAAGCCGCTCGTCGACGCGATGGGCGCCGAGCTGCTGGGTCCCGAGCAGGCCGAGCCGGACGATGTGGTGCTCGCCTGGGAGGGCCGGGACGTCATAGCCGTACGGCTGCCCCAGCTCTCCGACTCGCTGGACCACATCCTCGCCGCGATGGAGCGACGGCACGGGATGCCGCTCGCCGACCTGGACCGCAAGGCCAAGCAGAGCGTCGTCCGGACCCTGGAGGCACGCGGTGCCTTCTCCGTACGGCACGGAGTGGAGACCGTCGCCGGTGCTCTGGGCGTATCCAGATTCACCGTGTACAACTACCTCAACCGGGAACATTCGGCCAAGGGTGAGTAGTTGGCCGAACCCGCCGAACGCACAGGAAAGCCGCCGTCCGCATGCCGGGACGGCGGCTTTCTTCGTTCGCGAGATTTCAACAAAGTGTTGACGTCGTGTTGCGGAGGGCGTTAGCTATCCGCAGCCCGAACAACGCACAGCGAAAAACAGCCACGGAGGCTCCCGTGACTTCGAGCTCCACACCGGGCCTCACCCGGTTCAACACCCTGGCGGACGGCGAGGCCACTCCCGCGCTGCACGAGGTGTGTGCCAGTGCGACCTGGGGAAACACCATCCTCGCCGGGCGTCCGTACGCCACCGAAGAAGCCCTGCTCTCCGCGAGCGACGCCGCCATGGCGACGCTCACCGCGGCGGACCTGGCCGAAGCGATGGCAGGCCACCCGCCGATCGGGCGTCCGATCCCCGGCGACCCGACCTCCTCCCGCGAGCAGCGGGGGATGGCCGGCGTGTCCGAGGAGCTCAAGACCGAGATGCTCGAACTGAACCTGGCCTACCAGGAGCGGTTCGGACATGTCTTCCTGATCTGCGCCACCGGCGCCACCGGTGAGCAGATGCGTGACGCGGTGAAGTCCCGGATCGGGAACTCGCCCGAGCAGGAGCAGGAGATCGTGCGCACCGAACTGGGCAAGATCAACCGCATCCGGCTGACCCGTCTCGTGACGGAGACCCTCGCAGAGGGCGCTCCCGCACAGGACTCTTGAGATCTAGGAGAGTGACGGTCTTGAGTACCGACACGACCGCATCGGTGTCCACCCACATCCTGGACACCAGCATCGGCCGCCCCGCCGCGTCCGTCGCCGTCTCGCTCGCCGCCCGCAGCGGAAGCGACGCGCCGTACGTGACGCTCGGAGCGTCCGCGACCGATGCGGACGGGCGTTGCAAGGACCTCCCGGCGCTGCCGGAAGGAACGACCCACGTGCGTCTCGACTTCGACACCGAGACGTACTTTTCCAAGAAGCAAGCCGAGGCGCAGCAGGACGCCCCCCGCGTAAGGGACAGCGGCGCGTTCTTCCCGGAAGTGACGATCGCCTTCGCGGTCGTGCCGGGCGAGCACTATCACGTACCGCTGCTGCTCAACCCGTTCGGCTACTCCGTTTACCGAGGGAGCTAGCACCGACATGCCCACGATTCTCGGCCAGAACCAGTACGGCAAAGCAGAGAACCGCGTCGTAAAGATCACGCGGGACGGCGACACCCACCACATCAAGGACCTGAACGTCTCGGTCGCCCTCTCCGGCGACATGGACGACGTGCACTACTCCGGCTCCAACGCGAACGTCCTGCCGACCGACACCACCAAGAACACGGTGTTCGCGTTCGCCAAGGAGCACGGGATCGAGTCCGCCGAGCAGTTCGGCATCCACCTCGCCCGGCACTTCGTCTCCTCGCAGGAGCCGATCCACCGCGCCCGGATCCGGATCGAGGAGTACAGCTGGGAGCGCATCGCGACCTCCGACGGCAACTCCAAGTTCATCGGCGCCGACGAGGTCAAGCACTCCTTCGTCCGCAAGGGCCAGGAGACCCGCGTCTCCCAGATCACCTACGACGGTGAGCACTGGGAGGTCATCTCGGGCCTCAAGGACCTCACGGTGATGAACTCGACCAACTCCGAGTTCTGGGGCTACGTCAAGGACAAGTACACGACGCTGAAGGAGGCGTACGACCGCATCCTGGCGACGGACGTCTCCGCCCGCTGGCGCTACAACTGGACCAGCGACGAACAGCGCATGCCGAACTGGGAGAAGTCCTACGAGCAGGCGCGCAAGCACATGCTCCACGCCTTCGCCGAGACGTACTCCCTCTCGCTCCAGCAGACCCTGTACCAGATGGGTTCGCGCATCATCAACAGCCGCAGCGAGATCGACGAGATCCGCTTCTCGCTGCCGAACAACCACCACTTCCTGGTGGACCTCGAACCGTTCGGCCTCAAGAACGACAATGAGGTCTACTTCGCGGCGGACCGTCCCTACGGTCTGATCGAGGCCACCGTGCTCCGGGACGGCGTCGAGCCGAAGATCCCGGTCGACATGACCAACCTCTGACGCGGCACTGAACCGGCCGCCGTCCGTCCACAGCCGGACGGCGGCCGGTCATCCCGGAGGGAAATCCCATGGCACAGCCTGCAACGGGGCCGGCAGAAGGCCCAGGCAAAACCTCACCGACCACCGCCGCCGACACGGCAGTTCACCCGGTCGACGAGAAGCTTCCTCCCGCGCGGCTCGTCCCCGCAGCTCTCCAGCACATCGCCGCCATGTACGCGGGCGTCGTCACCCCTCCGCTGATCATCGGCCAGGCCGTCGGCCTGGACACCGCCGGCATGACCCGGCTCATCGCGGCGAGCCTCCTGATCGCCGGACTCGCCACCATCCTCCAGACGATCGGCCTCGGCCCCTTCGCCGGCAACCGGCTCCCCTTCGTCAACGCCGCCTCCTCCGCCGGGATCGCGCCGATGCTCGCCATCGCCGAGACCAGCGCACCGGGCCACCAACTCCCCGCGATCTACGGGGCGGTGCTCGTCGCCGGAGTCTTCTGCCTGGCCGTCGGACCGTTCTTCGGCAGACTGCTGCGCTTCTTCCCGCCGCTCGTCACCGGTGTGGTCATCACCCTCATCGGCGTCACCCTCATGCCCGTGCCCGTCGCCTGGGCGCAGGGCGGCGACGCCACCGCCGACGACTTCGGCGCCATGAAGTACCTGGCGCTGGCCGCCTTCACGCTCGTCGTCATCCTGCTCGTCCAGCGTTTCGGCCGCGGCTTCCTCAAGCAAGTCGCCCTGCTGGTGGGCATGTTCGTCGGCACGCTGGCCGCGATCCCGTTCGGACTCGCCGACTTCTCCGCGCTGAAGTCCGCCCCGCTCGCCGCCCTGCCGACCCCCTTCGCCTTCGGCGCGCCGGAGTTCCAGCCCGCCGCGATCCTCTCGCTCTGCATCGTCATGCTCGTCCTGATGACGGAGTCCTCGGCCGGAATGCTCGCCCTCGGCGAGATCTGCGACCGCCGCACCGACGGCCGCACCATCACCCGCGGCCTGCGCACCGACGGCATCGCCACCCTCCTCGGCCCGGTCTTCGGCGGATTCCCCACCAGCGCCTTCGCCCAGAACGTCGGCGTCGTCTCGCTGACCCGCGTCCGCAGCCGGTACGTCGTCGCGGCGGCCGGCGGAGCCCTCCTGATCCTCGGCGCCTTCCCGGTGCTCGGCGCGGTCGTCTCGCTCGTGCCCATGCCCGTCCTCGGCGGCGCCGGGATCGTCCTCTTCGGCTCCATCGCGGTCAGCGGCATCCGTACGCTCTCCGAGGCCGGTCTGGACGACAGCTCCAACATCATCCTGGTGGCCGTCGCGCTCGGCGCGGGCATCATCCCGCTCGCCGCGCCCACCTTCTACGCCGGTTTCCCGGCCTGGGCGCAGACCGTCCTCGGCTCCGGGATCAGCGCGGGAGCACTGGTCGCGGTCGTGCTCAACCTGTTCTTCCACCATCTCGGCACCCACAGCCGCACCGCTGTGGCACTCAAATCCTCCTAGGGTCCTGCCGTGCCCACATCGCCACAGAGAGAAGAAGGAAGCGCCATGGCAGCTTCGGCAGACCCTCAGCGCATCGTCATCGAGAACTGTTCGATCGCCACCGTCGACGCCCACGACACGGAGTACGCGTCCGGGTACATCGTCGTGGCGGACAACCGCATCGAGTCCATCGGCGCCGGCAAGGCGCCGGAGGGCCTGACCGGCGTCGTCCGCCGCATCGACGGCACCGGGCACCTCGCGACCCCCGGCCTGGTCAACACCCACCACCACTTCTACCAGTGGATCACCCGGGGCCTGGCCACCGACCACAACCTCTTCAACTGGCTGGTCGCCCTCTACCCGACCTGGGCGCGCATCGACGAGCCGATGGCCCGCGCCGCCGCGCAGGGCTCGCTGGCCATGATGGCCCGCGGCGGCGTCACCACCGCCATGGACCACCACTACGTCTTCCCCAAGGACTCCGGCGACCTGTCCGGCGCGATCATCGGCGCCGCCCGTGAGATGGGCGTACGGTTCACCCTCGCCCGGGGCTCCATGGACCGCAGCGAGAAGGACGGCGGGCTGCCGCCGGACTTCGCCGTCGAGACCCTGGACGGCGCGCTCGCCGCCACCGAGGCGACGATCGACGCCCACCACGACGCCTCCTTCGACGCGATGACCCAGGTCGCCGTCGCGCCCTGCTCGCCGTTCTCGGTGTCCACCGAACTGATGCGCCAGGGTGCCGAGTTGGCCCGTCGTAAGAACGTGCGTCTGCACACCCACGGCTCGGAGACCGTCGAGGAGGAGCAGTTCTGCAAGGAACTGTTCGGGATGGGCCCGACCGACTACTTCGAGTCCACCGGCTGGCTCGGCGACGACGTGTGGATGGCGCACTGCGTCCACATGAACGACTCCGACATCGCCGCCTTCGCCCGTACGGGAACGGGCGTCGCCCACTGCCCGTCCTCCAACGCCCGCCTCGCCGCCGGCATCGCCCGGGTCCCCGACATGCTCGCCGCCGGCGTACCCGTAGGCCTCGGCGTGGACGGCACCGCCTCCAACGAGTCCGGCGAACTCCACACCGAGCTGCGCAACGCGCTCCTCATCAACCGCCTCGGCGCCCACCGCGAGGCCGCCCTGAACGCCCGTCAGGCCCTGCGCCTCGGGACCTTCGGCGGGGCCCAGGTGCTGGGCCGCGCCGACCAGATCGGCTCCCTGGAGGCCGGCAAGCTCGCCGACCTCGTCCTGTGGAAGCTCGACACCCTGGCCCACTCCTCGATCGCCGACCCGGTGACCGCGCTCATCTTCGGCGCGGCCGCCCCGGTGACCCTCTCCCTCGTCGACGGCAAGCCGGTCGTCGAGGGCAACCACCTCACCACGGTGGACGAGGACGCCATCGCCCGCGTCACCCGCGACGAGGCCCGCCGCCTCGCGCAGATCGCCGCCGGGGCCTGACCCCGGGCGGTATCCCCGACCGGCCGGTCGAGGGGGACGGCCCGAGACCGGCCGCCGTGGACCCGAGCGGGGCCCACGGCAGCCGGTCCGGCGGACGCGCGCCCCATGGCGCGCGCCCGCCGGACCGGTGATGAACGCTGCCCGCACACACCCCCGTGCGCGCCTTTTTCCGCACCCCCCTCCACTGCACGACCTGCACGACCTGCACCACCTGAGAGAGCCGCAAGCAACGCCGCACCACTTACGCATCACCTCCCTGACACCCGCGTCGCCGACGACGCGTAACCGACCGGAGGAACCGCCGTGGCCGCTGAGCCCAGGTTTCGCAAAGACGCAGACGCAGCCGCCCCCGACGCGACGGCCGACACCGCCGTGGACCCGGGAGACGACCGGAAACACCCGGTCGACGAGACCCTCCCCCCGCTGAAGATGTTCACCAGCGGCCTCCAGCACGTGGCCGCCATGTACGCGGGCGTGGTGGCCCCGCCGCTCATCGTGGGGCCGGCCGTCGGCCTCACCGCCAAGGAGACCGCCTTCCTGATGGGGGCGAGCCTGTTCACCGCGGGCATCGCCACCCTGCTCCAGACCATCGGCTTCTGGAAGGTCGGCGCCCGGCTGCCCTTCGTGAACGGCGTCTCGTTCGCCGGGGTCGCCCCGATGATCGCGATAGGCAAGGACCGGGGGCACGACGGGATAGCCGTCATCTTCGGCGCGATCATCGTTGCGAGTCTTCTCGGCTTCGTCCTCGCCCCGTACTTCTGCAAACTGGTCCGCTTCTTCCCGCCCGTCGTCACCGGCACCGTGATCACCCTGATCGGTGTTTCCCTCCTCCCGGTCGCCTTCAACTGGTCCCAGGGCGGCAACGCCACGGCGGACGACTACGGTTCGATGACCAACATCACCATGGCCGCCGTGACCCTGGTCATCGTGCTGGCCCTGCGCAAGCTGCTGCGCGGCTTCCTCCAGCAGATCGCGATCCTGCTCGGTCTGGTCATCGGCACCCTGATCGCCATCCCGGCGGGCATCACCGACTTCAGCGCCATCAAGAACGCGGACGTCGTCGGCTTCCCGACCCCGTTCGCCTTCGGCGCCCCGCAGTTCGAGATCGCTGCCATCATCTCCATGTGCATCGTGATGCTCGTCTGCATGACCGAGTCCACGGCGGACATGCTGGCCCTCGGCAAGATCGTCGGCCGCCCGGCGGACGAGAAGATCATCGAGGGCGGACTCCGCGCCGACACCCTCGGCAGCGCCATCAGCCCGCTCTTCAACGGCTTCATGTGCAGCGCCTTCGCCCAGAACGTCGGACTGGTCGCCATGACCAAGATCCGCAGCCGTTTCGTCGTCGCGGTGGGCGGCGGGATCCTGATCGTCCTCGGCCTGGTCCCGGTCGCGGCCTCGGTCATCGCCCTCGTACCGCTGCCGGTGCTCGGCGGCGCGGGCATCGTCCTCTTCGGTACGGTCGCGGCCAGTGGCATCCAGACCCTCGCCACCGCCGCCATGGAGAAGGGGGAGAACGCGCTGATCGTGGCGGCGGCCCTCGGCATCGGCCTGATCCCGATCGCCGCGCCGCAGTTCTACCACGCCTTCCCGGAGAGCCTGCTGGTCGTCCTCGACTCGGGCATCTCCACCGGCTGTGTGGTGGCGATCGTGCTCAACCTCGCCTTCAACCACTTCGGCCGCAAGCCGGACACGGAGGACGAGGAGGCGGCGCACGGCGAGCACGTGGTGCCCGCGGCCGCGAGGGTGGGCGCGCACTGACGTACCGGCTGCCCGCCGTCCGGTGAAGCCCCGTGCACCGCACGGGGCTTCGGCCGTGTTCCGGCGACGTCGGCCCCGGGGCGTGTCGGGCGACCGGCGCCGGTCGCCG
>MUNB01000221.1:309-6632 GCA_002154345.1 Streptomyces griseus | reverse complement strand
GGACGCGTACGGGGACTGCGGCTTCGGCCGTGGCGCCGGACGCGGCAACGGTGGCGACCGTGCGGCGGTCGCGGTGGCCGTCCGACGACGGAGGCCGGGGAGCGCTGCGCGCCCGCGTGCTGTGCCAGCGCCCGCTGTCGCCGAGGGCGATGACCCCGTGCCGCGTCGGCTCCAGCTGTCCGGCGAGTGCGGCGCGGGCCCACCGTACGTACAGCGCACCGAGGTTGACGCGGGCGCGGGCCGGGACGGCCGGGTCGGCGGCGAGGCGGTGACCCCAGGGGCCGAGCAGCAGCCGGGACGGGCCGCCCCAGGCGTGCCACAGGGCCACGGTGTCCTCGGCGAAGGGGTCACGGGTGCCGCCGACGGCGAGCAGCGGAAGACGGGCCGCGGAACCCTGTGCGACGATCCGGCCCCGGCTCCGGTCGGCCCAGAGCCGTGGCCAGGAGGGCAGTTGGCGCCCCAGGTCCTCGGCCAGCCGATCCGCCAGGCGGGCGATCGGAAGGTGTTCGAGCAGCCGGGGGTCGTCCGCCAGGGCACGGGCCAGCGCGTCCGGGTCGGAGTCGCGGCGGTCGCCGTGGGCCGCCCACCAGCCTGCCCGGGCCCACAGCCGCTCCGGGCCGCCGGGCTCGCGCGCCGTCTCGGTGAGCCCGAGCGCGGGGACGGCGGCGATGACGGCATCGGGGACTCCGCCGAGAAGGGCTCCGTCGGCCGTGGCCAAGGCGGTGACGAGTGCGCAGTGCGCCGCGTAGGAAGCGCCCACGGCGACCACCTCACCGCTGCTCCAGGCCTGCGCGCGCACCCACGCGACGGTGGCGGCGCCGTCGGTCATCTCGTGGCCTCGGTACGGGTGCCACTCCCCCGGTGATCCGTGGCGGCCTCGTACGTCCTGGGCCAGGGCGGCGAATCCGTGGGCCGCCCAGCCGCGCAGCTCGGCTCGGTGAGCGTGACGCCCGTAGGGGGTTCTGATCACGACGGCGGGCCGGGGGCGCGTCCCGTCCGGGAGGCACACGTCGGTGGCGAGCGCGACGCCGTCGGGCGTGGGGACGTACACGGTACGGGTGTTCACCGGCGTGCCTTCGCGGTCCCGGCCTCGGCGTGGGCCGTCACCCGTGTGGGGGCGGGCAGTGGTGCGACGTCCGGGACGGGGAGAACGGGGTGCTCGGTGACGGTGAGATCCCGCAGGTCGATCCGGCGCAGCCGACGGCGGGGCGGGAGACGGGTGGACCCGCCCGGCCCTACCGAGGCTCCGGCACCGGTACCGGCACCAGTTCCGAGTGGGGCACCGGCACCGGCTTCGGCTTCGGCTTCGGCTTCGGCTTCGGCTTCGGCCCAGGCGAGCAGATCGGCGGTGAGGAGCCCGGCGATCAGGGCGGCGGAGGCCTCGGTCGGGTGCGGTCCGGTGTCCGGGGTGCGGTGTCCAGCCCAGTACGCGGCGAGTTCGCGATGGGCGGCGGTGGCCGCGAGTCTGCGGAGACGGACGTGCCGGGCGGTGACGTCACCCGGGGCCGAGGCCAACGGCTCGGTCCAGACGTGAGCCCCCTCGCGGTGGCACCGCAGCCAGGCGATGCCTTGCCCGGGCAACCGGTCCGCCGTGTCCCAAAGCCCCTCGGGTACGGGCGAGTCGAGGCACCACACCACGGCCACGCGTCCATCGGCGCTCCGGCCCGAGGTCGCCCCGGCCAGTTCCGCCACCCGGTCCGGGGTGGTCTCGTGGACCTCGGCCCCTTCCGCCCCGGCGCAGCGCGCCACCGGAACGGTGAGCACGGGGTCGCCCAGGACGTGGACGGTACGACCGGCGAGCGGGGCCCGGGGCGGTGCGGCCACCGCGTGTCCGCCCTCCTCGAACGCCTCTATGAGCCGGGTGAGTTCAGCGGTGTGCGCACCCTCTTCCGGCGCCTCCTCCCCCACCAGCCGGCGCACCAGGGTCCCGGCGTCGACACCGCCGGTGTCGATGCGCAGGAACTCCCCTCCGGAGGTCCGGAGCACGGGGCCGGCTCCGGGGGCGGTGACGATCCCGGTGCCGGGAGCGAGTCGACTGCGGGTCACGGGATCCTCCGGTGCGGCGGGACGGGATACGGAATGCGGGCGGGTACGGGGTGCCTCGGAGAGACGGGGAACGAGGCAGCGGGGGTGAACGGGGCGGGCCCGCCCGGGGAGTCACCGGGCGGGCCCGCCCCCGCGCTACGCGGGGAAACCTGCCGTCAGCGGCAGGCTTCGCTCACTTCTCGCCCGCGGTGTCGGCCTCGACGGCGTCGTCGAAGGGGTTCTCGACGAGGGCGTTCGAGTGGGTGGCGGACAGGTGGGCGAGCTGGCCCTGGTCGGCGATCGGGCTGAACACCTTGTTGTTCTCCATGAGTTGGAGTCTCCATTCGGTCGGATCGGATGGGTGTGAAGCACGGCGGTGGTGCGTTGGTGCGTTCGTGCGTGCCGCAGCACAGACACTAATGAATATGATTTTCATTCCGCAATAGCTGGAGCGGTTCGAGAGGGTGATCTGGGTAACAGACCGGCCAGCCACCCTCGCTGTCGATCCCCACCCGGCCGTCCACGCCCAGGACTTCGGCCAGCAGCTGCCGGGTGACCACCTCGGCCGGGGGCCCGTCGGCGGCGACGCGGCCCTCGCGCAGCGCGACGATCCGGTCGGCGAACCGGGCGGCGTGGTTCAGGTCGTGCAGCACCATCACCACCGTCAACCGGCGCTCCGCGCGCAGCCGTACGACCGTCTGGAGCACCTCCAACTGGTGCCGCAGATCGAGATAGGTGGTCGGCTCATCGAGGAAGAGCACGCGGGCGTCCTGGGCCAGCGCCATGGCCAGCCGCACCCGTTGGCGTTCGCCCCCGGACAGCGCGTCCACCGGCCGGTCGGCCCAGGCGGTGACGCCGACGTCCGCGAGCGCCCGGGACGTCACCTCGTCGTCGCCCTCCCGCAGCATCCCCAGCGGCCCCCGGGCCGCATAGCGCCCTTGCCGCACCAACTGGCGTACGGTCAATCCCGGTACGGTCGGCGCCGATTGATGGAGCAGGGCGACGCGTCGGGCCGCGGTGCGGCGGGGCAGCCGGGCCACGTCGTCGCCTTCGAGCAGGACACGGCCGCCGCTCGGGGTCAGGAGTCCTGCGGCGAGTTTGAGGAAGGTGCTCTTGCCGCATCCGTTCAGCCCGATCAGGGCGACCAGTTCGCCGGCCCGGATGCTCAGGTCCACCCCGCGCAGCACCCTGCGCCCCGGGTAGCCGAAGGTCAGCCCTTCCGCCCGCACGACATCCGGACCGGGCTCCGCACCGGACTCGGCCCGGGATTCGACACCCGGACCGGGCTCCTTCGCCGGGCTCGTGTCCACTTGTTCCGTCAGGCCTTCCGGCATGCCGCTCTCCTCATCGCTGTACCCCTGTTGTTCCGTCCGCGCCCACGTCCATGGCGCCCTGCCGGACCGCCGTCATCGCTCGTCCGCCCTCCGCCGCGCCACGACCATCAGCAGCGCCGCCCCCACAAAAGTGGTCAGGGCGCCGACCGGAAGGGTCAGCCGGTCCGCCTCCAACGCCGTGGCCAGCAGCCGGGACAGCAGCTGGGCGGCGGCGTCCGCCCCGCACACCACCGCCGCACCGAACAGCGCGGCGCCCGGGAGCGTGATGCGCAGGTCCGCACCGAACACCGCCAGCGCCAGATGCGGCACCAGCAGCCCCACGAAGCCGAGCGCGCCCACCGCCGAGACCGCTCCGGCCGTCAGCGCCACCGCGCACACGAGCGCCGCGCCCCGTCCCCGGCCGGTGGCCAGACCCGCCGCCGCGGCCTGTTCGTCACCGCAGCGCAGCAGGGTCAGCGGTCCGGCGAGCAGCCAGGCGGCCGCACCCCAGAAGGCGGCCCACGGCCAGAGCAGATTCCAGTGCTGCCACACACGGCCTTCCGTGGAGCCGATCAACCACTGGACGACGCTGCCGAGTTCACCGGGAGCCACCAGGAGGACGACGGCGGTGAGTCCGGCGAGCACCGCGGACACCAGGACCCCGTAGACAGCGGTCTGTTCCGGGTCGCCCCGGTCCCGCCCGGCGAGCAGCCACAGCAGCCCCGCTCCGGCGAAGCCGCCGACGCAGGCCGCCACGACCACGGCCGTCGGGGACTCCCAGCCCGCGAGGCCGAGGCCGGTCGCGGCCACCGCGCCGAGCACCGCACCGGGGGTGACGCCGGTGACCTCGGGTCCGGCCAGCGGGTTGCGCAGGGCCGACTGGAGCACGAGCCCGGCCACTCCGAGGCAGGCCCCGGCGACCAGCGCCACCAGCAGGCGGGGCAACCGCAGTTGGAGCACGATGTGCTCGGCGGTGGGGTCGTCGCCGGCCCCGAGCAGCACGGCCCGGACGCCTTCGGGGGAGACGCCCCGACCGGCGAAGAGATCCGCGCAGGCGACCACCGCGACGAGCACCACCAGGCCGCCCATCCGGACGCCCGGCGCACGCAGGGCGCGGCGGGCCGGTCCGGGCACGGCATCCACGGCATCGAGAAGAGTCATCGTTCCGCCTTCCGCAGGACGGCGCCGGGGACGTCCTGCGGACCCCTCGGCGCGGACGGGATCCCCGGCGCGGACGGACCTCCCGGAACGGGCGAACTCCCCGATACGGACCGGCCCACCGGCACGGCCGCGGTCCCCGGTTCCGGCGAACTCCCGGACGTGGACAGGGCCTCGGGCCCCGGGTCCCCGGCCGGCCGCCTCCCCCGTTTCAGCAGCACCACTCCGACCGGCACCCCGACCAGGGCGGTCCACGCGCCGACGGGCGTTTCGACCGGAGCCAGGGCCAGCCGGGCCGGCTGGTCGGCGCAGAGCACGACGATCGCGCCGCACACTGCCGACCGCACGAGCCACCCGGCCGCGCCACCGTCCGGGCGGAGACGGCGGGCCAGGTGCGGGGCGAGGAAGCCGACCCAGGCCACCGGACCGCAGACCGCGACGACGGGGGCGATGAGGACGACGGCGATGCCCAGCGCGGCCACCCGCGCCCTCTCCACCCGTACGCCCAGCGCACGGGCGTCGTCGTCGCCCAGCCGCAGCACCCCGAGCACCGGCACGCACAGCACCAGCGCCGGGACGGCCACGGCGAGCCAGGGCAGCAGACCGGTGACGTCGTCCCAGGTGCGGGCGGACAGACTGCCCAGCAGGTAGCGGTAGATGAGCTGGAGGTCGAGCTGGTCGGCCATGACCATCAGCACCAGCAGTCCCGCCTGGAGCGCGGCCGCGACGGCGGCTCCGGTCAGCAGGACGGCTGACGGACTCCGTCCGAATCCGGCGGCGACCAGCGTGAGCAGACCGCCGATCGCCGCCCCGGCCAGGGCGAGGAACGGCTGCAGCCCCAGCGGGACGGACAGGGCCAGGACCAGCGGGGCCGCGACGCCCAGGGCGGCGCCGGAGGAGACTCCCAGCATCTCCGGCACGGCCAGCGGGTTGCGCAGGGCCTCCTGGAGGACGAGGCCCGCCGCGCCCAGACAGGCGCCGGCGAGCAGGGCCAGGACCATGCGGGGCAGCCGCAGTTCGGTGACGACGAGCCCCGCGAGCCCGTCGGACCCCAGCGTCGCCGGGAGCCTGGCGGGTGGGACGTACGGCGTGCCGAGGCTGAGCGCGCAGACGGCGCTCGCCAGGGCCACCGCGCCCAGGCAGAGCAGCGCGACGGGCGGACGCCTCACCGCAGTGCGGCCGTCGCCTCGTCGAGGACGACGCCCAGCGACCGGGTGCCGCGCCCCTTGGCCCACACCTCGGAGTCGACCTCGATGACCTTGCCGTTCTTCACGGCGGGGATGCGTGACCAGAGGGGGTTCTTCGCCAGCTTGTCGGAGAGCTTGCCGTCCGGGGCGCCGAAGGACAGGGTCTCCACGAACAGGACGTCGACGTCCCGGGCGAGGATCTCCTCCAGGCTGTAACTCCCGTCCACACCACGGCTCTTCCACGGGTACTGGGAGATCTTCGGGAACAGCCCGGCCGCCACGTCGGTCTCCGGGGTGGCCACGCCGAAGTTCTCGTCGCTGCCGTAGACGATCAGCGCGGTCTTGTCGCTCTTACGCTTCTCCGCCTCCGCCAGGCGGGTGCGGAAGGTCTTCTCGGCCTTCTCGCCCTGTTCGGTGCGGCCGGTGAGCGCGGCGAGGTCCCGCAGATAGCCGACGCTGTCCTGCCAGGATCCGGGCTGGACCGGCCAGAAGGTGGTCGCGCCCTTCAGCGCGGGGGCCAGCTTGCCGTGCGTGTCCTCCAGACCGATCACCAGGTCGGGCTTGTGGGAGAGGATCGCCTCGACCTCGGGGCTGAGGAAGCCGCCGGGCACGACCGGCACCTCCGCCGCCTTCGCCTCGC
>MUNB01000221.1:0-246 GCA_002154345.1 Streptomyces griseus | reverse complement strand
GCCGGCCAGCAGGCCGCCCAGTACGGCGATCGCTGCCCAGCGTCGGACTCTCAGCGCAGTTCGTGGCATCGGCGGTCCCTCAACGTTCCTCTGTGGTCCCGGGGATGCGGCAGTGGCGGTGGAGCCCCGGGAGCATCCCCGCCACAAGCCGAAACCTTACACATGATTATCATTTCCAATAAAGTCAGCGCGTTCCCGCCGATGCCAGGAGTTCGCCATGCCGCATCCCCATCCCCGCCCCCGCAC
>MUNB01000220.1 GCA_002154345.1 Streptomyces griseus | reverse complement strand
CGTCGGCGCCGGCGGGCCGCGTCACTCTCCTGCGCGTCCTCGACCTCGCTCGTCGTACCCGCCACGCCCTCGGCGTCGCGCCCGTCGCGCGGCCCGCCGGCGCCGACGCGCCCAGTTCCTCCGAGAGCTCCACGAGGCCAAGCAGCTGCGCGACCGGGTGCAGCCGCGCCGGGCCCGCGCCGCCCGGATGCGGCAGCAGATGCGGATGCGCACTTTCCGCTGGTGAGGCCGTACCACGAGCGTTCCCGCGCCCCCTCCCGTACCACCGGCGCACTCCCTCGCCGATCGGCACGTCAGGGAGAGGGCCGACCAGGCACTCCTGGAACTGATGGCCGACGCAACGGTCGAAGAGGTCTCGCACGGCGCTTGTTTCTGCCACGATGCCGATTGGGCGGGGCTCAGGACGGACGGATCACCGTTCGCCCTCCCGTCGGACCGATTCGCCTATGACCAGTGGGAGAGTCACGGTGTACTTCGCCGCACTGCTCGCGCGCACCGAAGACGGGTGGGAAGCGAGCGATACAGAGCTCGACGATGTGGAGACCCTGTCCGATCTGACGGATCTGGCCCGGGAGGCCTCGGTGGACGAGGACACGGTCCTGGTCTACATCGAGCAGGAGGACGCCTGGTTCGGCGTCGTCCGGGTGGACGGTGAGGAGGACCCCCGAATCTACGTCTCGGACGCGTCCGCCGCCGCCCGCTCCTCGTACGGGGAGATCCTGCTCACCGACGAAATGCTCGGCCGCGAACCAGGGGCCGAGGACGAGATCGCCGCCCTGGAGGAGCTCGTCGACCTCGACGGCACGGAGGACGGCGAACCGGAACGGCCCACCCCCGCGGCCGTCGACCAGGACGACGACGCCCCCGACCCGGACGCCGTTCCGGCGGGGCCGATCGGTGAGCTCGGGGTCCTCGCCGACCTCGGGATGTCCGAGAAGGAGCTGCTGACCCTGCAGACCGACGCACTCGCGGAGATCGCGGAGGCCGTGGGAGCGGCGGAGGTCCTGGAGTCGGTCCGCTAGGCCGGACCATTACGGACGCCTCTCCCTCCTTCCTTCCCCCTCCATCTGTCCCGTCCGTTAGGGTCCGCGGGTGATCGCACGACCGCCGAACCCCTCACCCGAGCCCGTCCCGGGTCCTGTACGCGCGCCCGAGCCCGACCCCGTACGCGACCCCTGGCAGACACCGATGCGCCGCGCCCTGGCCGAGGCCGCGCAGGCGGCGTCGGCCGGCGATGTGCCGGTCGGCGCCGTCGTCCTGGGCCCCGACGGAACCGAGCTCGCCGCCGCCCACAACGAACGCGAGGCCACCGGCGACCCGACCGCGCACGCCGAGATCCTGGCCCTGCGCCGAGCGGCCGAGGCGGTGGGCGAGTGGCGCCTGACCGACTGCACCCTGGTGGTCACCCTGGAGCCCTGCACGATGTGCGCGGGCGCCCTGGTCCAGTCCCGCGTCGCCCGGGTCGTCTACGGCGCCCGCGACGAGAAGGCCGGCGCGGCGGGCTCCCTCTGGGACGTGATCCGCGACCGCCGCCTGAACCACCGCCCGGAGGTCGTCGCGGGCGTCCTGGAGCCGGAGTGCGCGGAGCAGCTGACGACGTTCTTCCGCTCCCTCTGACCAGGTGAGAAGGGGCTCAGGAGAACCGATTTCTGTCCATGCCCCGGGATGGTCTAAGCTCTCTCTCGGTAGCGTGTCCGAGCGGCCGAAGGAGCTCGCCTCGAAAGCGAGTGTGGCGTAACCCGTCACCGTGGGTTCAAATCCCACCGCTACCGCTGTAGACGAAGGGCCCGGTTCAGTGAACCGGGCCCTTCGCTTTGCCCTCCGGCTCAGCCTCAGCCAGCCGTACGAGCGCCCCGGCGGCCCCGTCATCGCCGTCGTCCGACCGCTCTCCTGCCGGTTTCCAGATGGGCCCGTCGCCCTTCAGTCCGAGGGCAGGGAAGGGGTCATGTCGTACTCATCGACATCCAGAAGCATGCCGGTAACGGCAAGAAATTCGATGGTGTCGCGGTCCAGCGCCCAGCCGAAGAGGTTGTGCTTCTCCCTCTCCTGTGGCTGCCCGGTCTCCTCCTGCTCCTCGTCATCGTTGAAGTACCGCACGACCTCCAGCCAGGCTTCGAGGCCCGGCTCTCCTTCGTCCTCTGCACTGTTGAACTGCTTCATCAGCTCGGCTATTCGGTCGGTCTGTGGCCGGAGACGGGCGAGGACGCGCGCAATCTGTTCGTCCACGTGCAGGCCTGGTTCCCTGCACACGACCTTCCAGACCTGACAGAACGGTTTCGCAGGGTCAGCAGGAAGCCGACGCGGGTTGATCACCCTCGTCTCATCAGGCTCGATACCCAGCAGATCAGTTATCTCCTGCGCGGTGATGCGCCGGCTGGACAAAGCGAAGTAGACGTACTGGCGGAGAGGCATCCACGGAGAATACGCGGAGGCGACTCAGCGCTTGATCTCCATGGCTTCATACCCTTCGAGACCTGTCCCGACGATGGCAGGTACGAGGGCGTGCAGGTACCAGGCGAGGTCGGTGAACTCCGGCGCCGCCGGGGTACGTCGGCGGTCGATGGTGGGCGCTAAGGAAACCTCCATGCGACCAGGCATGAACAAGAGCATCCCGCCAGTCCCCGCCTCCGGGCGATAGACGTCAACCGCCACGCTGTACGGCAGGTTGCCGGGGGCGTCCAGGCGAGCCAGCACCTCGCCGGCGTCTGCGGGGGAGTTGCTGTACCACTCGAACATGCCGTCCACGTCGTCGATCATGTAGGAGAGGCCTCCGAGAGAGGCATCCATGGACCAGCCCACCCGGGCCAGTGCATCCAGAGCTGCGCGCACGGTGATCGGGTCCGTGAACGTGAAGTCGATGTCGGCGTCACTGGATCCCACGGAACCTCCGGCTGGCATGGCGTAGCCCTCGCATACTCGCCCGCGGAACACAGGAGCGTCGATCCGTTTTCCACCCCACACCGGCGTCAACTGCGCACTCCGCTGACCAGCTTGGACGCCCTGTCACCGCACGCACGGTGCCAACCATCCTCCGATAGCGCGGCATCCGGCACACGACCAAGCCATTCCGTTTGGATCACTTCCGCTCACCAAAGCTATCGGCGAGGCGCGTGACTCATAGCGTCAGTGCTCTGATCTCCGCCTTCGGCGCCTTTGCCAGTGTGGTGCTGCTCGTTCTTTCCGTTCATGAGTATCGTTCTGGGGGTAACAACGGAGCATTGGCAAGCCGCCCTCTTTCCGGCAATGTAGTCCACAGTGGTTCTCCGCTACCCGACCTCTGCCAGTCGGGCTCGCCACACAGCGGCCGTAGGCAACACCCATACATCGGAAGTACATCAATATTTCGGAGCGGCAGGGTTCCCTTCTTAGTCGAGGTGGCTCGGTTCTCCGATATCTCATCTGATCAGGAATCAGTAACTACCCAGTTCCGAGGCAGACCGCTCCTGTCGCGCAATACTACTGGGGAGCGCAACTTACTCGCCCCTTGGACAGCCTTCTGCAAAGCAACCTGGGAGTCCTTCGTCACGCTAAGCGCTCTCTGTGCTGTCTCTCTCCGCTCAACATGCCCTCTTGGCTCATCATCTAGAAATCTGATCTCTAGAGCATCTGAAATTTTCACCTTGCAAGCCAAGATCTCGGCGTCCCCGTCTCGCAGCAACCTCGCAGCTCTACTCGCGATCACATCGAACCCAAGAGCAATAGAGACTGCTTGGGTGCAGAAATCCAGCAGATTTTGCGGCTGCACGTTAGCTTCGGGGTTATGCGCAGCTGCGTGACGAAGACGCATAGCTTGATCATACGCTGACTTCAACGGCAAGCTGCCCGCGCCACAGCGGCTCGCTATGCGTGATATTTCATTCCAAGCATCCTGCGCGTTAAAGGCAGCAAGGATGCTTGCGATTTCGGAACTGCCCACATTTGACCCAAGGTATCCGAGACTGTAGCGGCTTAGCTGCAGCGAGCCTCCAGCAGTACTAGCCACGTGGCTGGCGGCAGTCTGCAGCAAAGCCAGGGCGTCTTCGCCTGAGTTCTTAGCCATTTCGGCTCGGGCTCTAGCCGCCCTCATGGCCCCCATTGTGGCAGCATCCCGTAGAAGTGCCGGAAGGTCCGAGAAAGGGACCACCGTTCTACTGACGAGATCGAGGAGTTCGCCGGTTCGGGCACGGATAAAGTCCTCCAGCGACGTGAATGCAACAACCATTAGACCGTTCCTCAATAGCTTGGCCCTGTCATTGTGCTCACTATCCGTCAGTAAACGGTCAATCAAGATTGAATCACTAGCCGCTTTCTCAATTGCTTCAACCCTGCGGAGCAAAGCATCGTGACAAAACATGACCGGAGCCCCCCATCTCTCCCTAGAAAGACGAGACCAGGTCCCAGACCTTGTCAATCCTGTAGTGAACACGCGAAGCAGTGTTAGTGGATACTCTGACAGAATTTTCAAATTGCGGGTCCGTAAACAAATTTCGCGTACCCTGCAGAACTTCACTCTTCCTTGAAATCATTGAGGAAATTCGCTGATCGTCGGCAAGCGTCACAGCAACCATCTGCGCGTCAAACATTCCTGCTAGCATCTGGTCACGCCAACCCTGACCGTCTGGGCGCTTGAATGCATACACCCCCCATACCGCCTCACAAGATTCGAGCGCCCTTTTGAATTGAGACCTCAATACGTTGATCTGACTCTTCTTGATCCCCGCATTACGCTCCATGAAAGCATCCATGGAGTGACGGTAGTCACCAGAGAAGCTCTGCCACTCCTCAGCAAGAACAAAGTACCGAAGGACAAACTCGGCATCGGTCATCAGATTGTAGGCAGACGACTTATTATCACGGATCTTAAGCTGCATACGAAGGAATTGAGCTTCCGAAAGTTCCATAATGAGATCATTCAGAGCACCACGATAGATTACGTTTCTAATCTCTTGCGCATTGAGTGGCTCGCCGCCCGAGTTTAGGCGGTGGAATACCTCATACTTAGTCGATCGATCTGACTGCCTCAGGATCGTGATGGCACGGATATACGGACGAACGGTGAGCGAGTTCTGAAGCTGACTGGGAAGTTCCGAGAACCTCAATCCGCTAATTTCATGAAACCTCTCCAGAGGACTCAATGAAAATTTATCCGTCATGAAATCCCGGATAGCCGTAATGCGCTGCTTCCCGTCGATTACGGAGTAGCTTCCATAATCATCCTCTGACAGGTAAACAGGAGGAACCGGCACGTTAAGGAGGAATGATTCGATTAGAGCAGATTGACGACGAACATCCCACCGCTCACGCCTTTGAAATTGAGGAGATACGTCAATGGCTCCGGTCTGCGCCATCTGAGAAACCGTCTCCAGAGATAGATCGGATGCCTGGATTACGAGGGCATTCTGAGCAATCTTGAACTTTTCAACAATTTCCGCTTCACTCGCCACTGTGGCCTCCATGGGCAGTCAGCATGTGTGGTCCCCAATTCTGCCTGAACTTTGACTCGCTTCGCTGCCCCTACTTCCAACTACAGTGTCAGTAACGGCGTAACAATCTTGCCGAACAAATAAGACAAATACGAATCTATTTGGACTATCAGTGCATCAGTCCGAGTTGGCGACCTCACTTCCTGGCGGGCCGGATGATCTCGTGCGGGTCGCGTAGCCATACGTGCTGGCTTCGGTCGGTGACGGTCAGCCCGAACTGGTTGGCGTCGGGTCGGCCTTCCGTTTCGTATTCCCACCAGGTCTGTTCGATCTCTTCCCAGAGGAATCCGGGCCCGTACTGCCACACTTCTTCGCCGGTGGCGGCTGTCGCGGCTGCTCCGTTTTCGCGGGTCGCCCATACCTGGACGCCGTTGTCGGTGTTCTGGTGGATGAGGCGTACGCCGGGGAGCCGGGCCCCGGCGTAGAGGGCGAAGCCGAGGTCGAGGAGGCGGGCGGGGTCCAGGCCTGCGGCACGCGCCCGCCCTTTCCCGTGTACGTCGTGGAGGTCGGGGCGGCGGTGGGCGCGCATCGGCATGTACGTGGCTCCGCCGCGGAACGGGCCGGTCGCGGTGCCGTCGTCCTGGACGTGGAGTTGTACCAGGGCTCCGGACCAGAACTCCCGGGCGAGCGGGGCGACGACGATTCCGCCGGGCCGGACCTGTCGGAGCAGGGCGTAGGGGATGTAGCGCAGGGCGCAGGTGGCGATGAGCCGGTCGACCAATCCCAGGCCGGGCCAGGGTTGTTCGCCGTCCCCGACCCGCAGGTGCGGCCGGTACCCGGCCTGGGCCAGAGCCTCTTCAGCTTGCCGGGCCACGTCCGAGTCCAGCTCGACGCTGTGGACCAGGTCGTCACCGAGCCGTTCACACAGCAACGCAGCCACGTACCCGGTCCCGGTCCCGATCTCCAACACGTGCTGGCCGTCCTGAACTTCGAGCAGGCCGAGCATGCGGGCGACCATCGAGGGCATCGAGTTCGACGACGTCGCGATGCCGGGCCCGTCCTCGGCTCCGTCGTCGAGTTGCGTGACGACCGGCTCGTCGCTGTTCACCAACGCCAGCCACGCGTCGGTGCCCACGACCGGCTCGCACCGGTCCGGGAGCTGCCGCCACACTTCGGCGGGGACGAACGCGCTGCGCGGCACAGCATCGAACACCTGCCGCCACCGGGCAGTGAGCAGCCCGCGATCGGCCAACTCCTGCACCAGCCCCGGGTACGTAGGGATCTGGTGTGCGGTGCTCATGACTGCGGCACAAGCTGGGGCCGGCTGCCGTCCGGCGACGGCTTCGGCTCCTGCGGCGGAGTCCACGGCTTGTCCGACGGCGGCCCGCCGTGCTTACCGGCCTCGACGGGTACGGGGGTGCTGGTCATCGTCCATCTCCTCTGATCGGTGAAGTTGGTTGGTTGAGAGGGTGGTGCAGTCGGTAGATCCCGTACGGCGGAAAGACATCGACCCGGCGCGGACGGCCACCCTCGGCACACGCCCGGGACAACAGATCCCGGCCAAGGACAGTGCGCCGGACGGCGGTTACAGGAGATCGCCAGCACGCCTCACACGTACGGACATCCGTGACCGACAGGTCGAGGGTCATCCGGCACCCCGGAACGCAGCGACCGCCGCGTGGCACGGGCAGGTGCACTCCGGCAAGCGGCACAGGGCATGCACGTCGGCCAGGTCCGTCACCAACGCACTGCGGCAGACAACGCTGCACGGACCCTCCGCACCCTCCGACAGCCCGTCCAGGGCAGCGACCGACCCTCCGGACACATCGGCGGTGGTGATCGGATCACCACGCCACAACAACGTCACCCCATGCTCCGGACAGTAGGCACCCGTCTCGTCCTCGGAAGGCACCTCGTGCACACCCCCCACCACGAAACACCTCATCCGCGCCGCGCCTCCCGCCAAACACGACCCAACCGCACAGCCATCGGACAGGAGGCCCCGACCCGGCAGGTCGTGCAGGTCGTGGTGTGACCGAGCAATGCGCGGTACGCGGTATCCGGTCCGGCTGTGCGCTTGGGCAAGGCGATCAGGGCAGGCCCCTTCCGTTCTGGAGTGCTGGGAGGAGGTGATTGGCCCTCCTTGTCCAGGGGTGGCTTCGCAGGGGGCTGTTCTGATGCCCGAGCACGGGTCATGGTCTTCCTCGTTGCATGGTGTCCGACGAGAGTTCAGATTGGCCCCACAAGAGGCCACTTTCGAGGACTTCCATGGGACTATTCGCGGCACCAAAGAGGGCTTATCTGCCACCATTTGAGGGATCGGCTGGCTCCGATAGGGCCGACTGTCACTATCAGAAGAACCACTGCGGAGGTGCACGGTGCCCCAACCACGAATCAACACCCGTCTACGGTCGGCGCGCGTAGCCGCCGGATATCACTCACAGCAGGCGCTCGCAGAAGCTCTCGGCGTAGGCGTACGGCAGGTGAGGCGCTGGGAGTCCTCGACACCGCCATGGCCCCACCCGGACCTGCAGTCAGCGCTCACTCAGCTGTTGGGCCAGAGCATGGAGGAGCTTGGGTTCACCCCTCCGCCGGGGAGGGAGAGCGGACGGCAGCGGCCACACTCCGCGTTGAACGCCACCGGGAGGGGCCTCGCCGCCGTACCCGCCCAGTCGACAGCAACGATCCAACCGGCCTCGGTCAGCGATGACTTCGCCGCAGTCACCCGTGCGCATCGGAACCTCTACTGGTCCGTCGCGCCGACTGCCCTCCACCCAACGGTGATCGCACACGCGGAACTCGGGTGCGTCCTGCTGACGGAAACAGTCGGGCGGACTCGGCAGGTCGTGGCTTCGTCGTTGTCGGAGACGTGGCTTCTTGCAGGGCGCATTCAGTTCTTTGACCTCAGAGAGTCCGACGAAGCAGATGAGACATGGCTGCGCGGCCTGCAGGCGGCCCGGGAAGCCGAGGATCATCTTCTCGGGGCGGCGACGCTTGCGCACATGGCCTTCGTACCGGGATGGGAAGGGCGCCAGGACGAGGCCGCGCGGCGACTTGTCGCGGCGCGAACCTATGCTCGCCGAGGAGATTCCCCGGCACTGCTTCTCGCATGGCTCGACGCCGTCGAGGCAGAGTGCGAGACACGGGCGAGCAACACCCGCACGGCTCTTCACCTCATCGGCCACGGGGAAGACGTGCTTGCAGCGGGCAACGAGCACCCTGTGCCTGAATGGTTCGACTGGTTCAGCGCTCCGCGTCTGGCCGCGTTCAAGGGCAACACGCAGCTACGGGCAGGGCATCTGCCGCAGGCACGGGCCACCTTGTCCGCTGCTCTGGACCAGCTGCCGGAGGCGGAGGAGAAGCAGCGGTCCGTCGTCCTGGGTGATCTCGCCGCCGTCGAGGCCGCAGCGGGTGACCCCGAAGCGGCGTGCCAGTACGCCGTCCACGCGCTCGATCAGCTGAAGCGCACGTGGTACGCGACCGGCATGGATCGAGTCCGCGAGGTCCGCCAGACCTTGGTCGGCCACCAAGGCGAACAGTGCGTGAAGGATCTGGACGACCGGCTCTACGACTGGTCGACCACCGTCAGCGCTCTCGCTCGTTGAACTGTGCAATCAGCGGCGACAGTTCGAGCAGGCTCTCCATTCGGAAGGTGGGGAGCCTCCTCGCTTCTTCCGTCTCCCACTGAATCGTGGCCCAGGGCCCTCGGTGCACGAGCGCGGTACGCATACCCGCCGCGACGGCCGGCCGCAGATCGTTGTCGACCCGGTCACCGACGTAAAGGATCTCCTCGGGCTCGGCCGGGACGACTTCCGCGACCCGTACGAAGAACTCCGGGTCGGGCTTCGACGCGCCCCAGTCGTCGGACGTACCGATCAGATCGACATCCTGAGCGAACAAGCCTCGCAGAATGCCGCCCGCACGCGTCGTCTGGTTGCCCGCGATACCGAGCCACAGGCCGTCCGCACGCAGCGCCTTGAGAGAGTCGCGTACGTCCGGGTACAGGTCCGACTCGTCGAAGTGCTCCGGCTGCCCGGCTGCGGCACGGGCCTCGCGCTCGGCATGGAGATCGAACCCTGGCCGGAACACCTGAAACGTCTCGCGGTAGTCCTTGCCCTGAGCGATCACGGCTCCGAACTGCGCGGCAAAGGTATGCCGAGGGACCCCGAGCCAGTCGGCCCAAGTCCCGTACTCACGGGTTTCGTCGACGAGGCACTCACCGACATCGAACACGACAGCACGAATCATGCTGCGATCGTAGGCGGCGGCCGAGCGTTCGCGAGGGGAAAGGCACCCTCGTGCGCTGCAAAGCCGTGGCACCCCTGCTCTTCCCGCGAAGCTCGGGTCCCGAGCCGCGAGACTCGGCTTTCGGGGTGGCCGGGTCACTCTTACGGGGGTACGTGAACGGGGGTCCGGCCCGAAGCTCGGGTGCCGAGACTCGGGCGTCGGGATACGAGACCCGTGACACGAGCGCCTTCTTTAACCGGTAGGTAGATGAAGGGGGTTAGGGAAAACCTTCCCTCCCTCCCCACCCCGTCACGGCCAGCAAGTATGACTAATCGTGACAGCTTGCGGCGCAGCGTGACGACTATTTACGGTGCGAGAACTAATCGACCCCGACGCGGTGTTGCCACACCAGGCCGGGGTCTCACCGCAAGATCGATCACCTAGAAAGACGATCCCGTGGCTACAAAGCACATTAGCTCCGCCCCGCCTGCCCCCGCACTCTCCGCCGCGTACCCGATGGCCAGTCCCGGGTACGGCAAGCGCTCCGCGCCACAACAACTCCCGCGCACCCGCGATGACTTCTCTCTTCTGCCGACGCGCGAACGCTACGTCGCCGGGTTCGTCGACCACCTCCCCGAAGGTGCCGCGATGAGCGTGAAGCAGCTGGCCAAACAGCTCCCGCTCTACGGGCAACAGGCCATCTCCACCGCCCTGACCGCCCTCTCCGTCGCCGGGCACCTCCGCCGCGTCCGGTGCTCCGTCACCAACGCAGGCAACGAAACCCGCTGGGTCTTCCGCACCTTCTGGTCCCGCACCGCCCGCGACAGCGAATGGTGGAACGACTACCTCGCCACCGAGAACAGCAGCTCGGCCGCGAACTCTGCGCTGGATACCCCGGCCCTCGACGCCACTCCCCCGCCGCCCGCACCGGAAGAACCCCGTGCGGAACCGACCCCCGAAGCCACCGGCGTACCGCAGCAACGCACCCCGGACCAGGCGCCGGACACCGCTCCCGCACAACCCCGTACCGCCGAACCCGGGCCCGCCTACCTCGCCCTCGCCCGCCTCGGCCGC
>MUNB01000022.1:354-13414 GCA_002154345.1 Streptomyces griseus | reverse complement strand
CAGCGGCCGCAGGTCGTCCGGCAGGCCCTCCAGGTCGGGGCCCTCGCGCAACAGCATGAACACCGTCTCGACCGGGTTGGCCCCGTGGAAGGGGGCGTGCCCGGTGGCGGCGAAGACGAGGGTGGAGCCGAGCGAGAAGATGTCGCTGGCCCCGGTGACGCTGCGGGAGTCCCGGGCCTGCTCGGGCGACATGTACGCGGGCGTGCCGACGGCGACGTTCGTCATGGTCAGCCGGGTGTTGGAGACGCCGGACGCGATGCCGAAGTCGATCACCCGGGGGCCGTCCTCGACGACGAGGACGTTGGACGGCTTCAGGTCGCGGTGGACGAGGCCGGCGCCGTGGATGGACTGCAGGGCCTCGGCGATCCCGGCGGCCAGCCAGCGCACCGCCTGGGTCGGCATGGGGCCGCACTCGTTCACTATCTCTTCGAGCGAGGGCGCGGGCACATAGGCGGTGGCGAGCCAGGGCACGGCGGCACGCGGGTCGGCGTCGACCACGGCGGCGGTGTAGAACCCGCTGACCGCGCGGGCGGCCTCGACCTCGCGCGTGAAGCGGACCCGGAAGAGCTGGTCCTCGGCGAGCTCGGTCCGCACCGTCTTGATCGCCACCCGCCGGCCGGACGCCGAGCGTGCGAGATAGACCAGCCCCATGCCGCCGGCCCCGAGCCGTCCCAGCACCTCGAACGGGCCGATCCGTCTCGGGTCGTGCTGCGTCAGCTGCTCCACCACGTGCCTGCCACCTCCCCGTCACCGGACCTCGGCGACGAAGTCCGCGAATTACCGCCCGTTGCTGCCCGGTCGTATCCCGCCCTGCGCAGCGCGCCCTGTGCAGGGTCTCACCACTGGGCATCACCCGGCGGTACGCACCCCGATTCTTCCTGGCTCGGGCTCCGGTTGCGAACCCGGGGGCGGATCGGGGTGTCCCATGTCACTTCATCCCGTATCCGTCCACACCGGTTCACCTGTACCGGCCGGGTGCACCGGTCAGCCGCACGGTCACGGAAGCAGTTCGTGGGGCTGCAGTACGGCGAAGGCGGCCCCCTGGTCGTCGTGCAGGACGGCCATCCGCCCGGAGGGGATGTCGAAGGGCGGCTGCGCGACCCGGCCGCCGAGCTGTACGGCGAGTTCGGCGGCGGCGTCGCAGTCGGCGACGGCGAAGTAGACGAGGAAGTAGCTCGGCATCTCGGCCGGGAAGGCGTCCGTGATGACGCTGCGGCCGCCGACGGCGGTGTCCGGGCCCGGCTCGGCGCCCTCGGGGGACCACAGCCGGAAGTCGACCAGCGCTTCGGAGTCGCCGGCGAGGTCGTGGCCCGGCTCGTCCAGGTCGGTGCCGTGGAAGCCGAAGACCTTCTCGTAGAAGGGATCCACCCGGTCCGGCTGCCGGGTGTAGACCTCGGTCCAGCAGAAGGAGGCGGGGTCGTTCTGCTTCTCGAAGCCCGCGCGCTCCTCCGCCTGCCAGAGCCCGAAGACCGCGCCCCCGGGGTCGGCCGCCTGAGCCACGATCCCGGCGCGCCCCGCCCGCACCGGGTCGGTGATGATCTGGCCGCCGTGCTCGCGGATCGCGGCGACGGTGGCCCGGATGTCGTCGGTGGTGAAGTAGACGCCCCAGGCCGTGGGCATCCGGCCGTCCTTCTTGGCGGCGAGCGCGGCGACCAGACGGCCGTCGCTGAGCGCGTCCGCGAAGGGCATGCCGTCGCCCGCCCGGAAGGTCCAGCCGAAGAGCCCGCCGTAGAAGCGCTTGCCCGCTTCGAGGTCGGAGAGCTGCACGTCCGCCCAGCACGGCGCGGAATGCGCGAATGCGGCCATGGGACCGAGTCCTTCCGTAGCAGTGACGCCCGTCACAGTCAACGTAACGTCGGCCCCGGTCCGGCGCGCCCCGAAGCGTGGCGGGTGCACCAGAAACGAACCTTTGACCGATTGATGAAGGGTGCGCCCACCATGTGGACGAAAGTTGTCCACCGAAGTTGTCCACAGGCTGTTGATAACACTTACGCCGGGCGGCACCCTCCGCTCCGGGGCCTCCCACACACTCCGGAGGCGCTCGCACCGCGGCCGAAAACCGTCGCTCCCCACCCCCGCACACCCCGCCGGCCCTGCGGCGTTCCCCATTTGCAGTCGGCCGAATCGCGCTCCCATCACCCCTCGGTAAGCTGACGGCATGACAGGACAAGTACGCACCGTCGACGGCCGCGTGGCCGGTCGACGCGGTCAGGCGACGCGGCAGAAGCTGCTCGACTGCCTCAGCGAGATGCTCAGCTCCTCGCCGTACCGGGACGTCAAAGTCATCGACGTCGCCCGGAAGGCCGGGACTTCACCCGCGACTTTCTACCAGTACTTCCCCGATGTGGAGGGCGCCGTCCTCGAAATCGCCGAGGAAGTCGCCAAGGAGGGCGCCGGACTGACCGAACTGGTCGCCGGACGCTCCTGGGTCGGCAAGGCCGGCTGGACCACCTCCGAGCAACTCGTCGAGGGATTCCTCGACTTCTGGCGGCACAACGACGCGATCCTCCGCGTGATCGACCTCGGCGCGGCCGAGGGGGACAAGCGGTTCTACAAGATCCGCATGAAGATCCTGAACTCGGTCACCAACTCCCTCACGGATTCGGTGAAGGAGCTCCAGAGCAAGGGCAAGGTCGACAAGGACGTCAGCCCGGCGGCGATGGCGGGCTCCCTGGTGGCGATGCTGGCCGCGGTCGCCTCGCACCAGAAGGGCTTCACCACCTGGGGCGTGAAGCAGGCCGAACTGCGGCCCAACCTGGCCCTGTTGGTCCACCTCGGCATCACCGGCAAGAAGCCGACGAAGTAGGCCGGGGCGCCGGAGGCCCACCGGCCCCGGACGCCCCGCGCCACCGGGCGGGCACCCGCTCGCCCGGACGCCCCACGTCCTGTCTCACCGACGGCGGTCCACCACGCACCCCTGCGGGTGGTCCGCCGTCGGCGTTCCCGCAGGACCGGGCCGGGCCCGCTTAGACGGATCTCCCGGCGAGCCTCGGCCGCCCCACTGCGGCCGCTGCCGCCCGTACCGCCGCCACGGCTTCCGCCTCCGCTACCGCCGCTCCAGCCGGAAGAGCCGGATCTGCCGCTCCACCCGTTGTTGGTACGCGGCGTACGGCGGCCAGAACTTCAGCGCGGCCTCCCACACCCGGGCCCGCTCCTCGCCCTCCAGCAGGGTCGCGCGCACCGGGATGTCCCGGCCGCGCCAGTTGACGACGGCCTCGCCCCCGCGGGCCAGCAGATTCGCGGTCCAGGCCGGATGCCCCGTACGGCCGAAGTTGCTGCCGACCAGGATCCAGCCGCTCTCCGCCTCGCCCTCCGGCATGCAGGCCAGCGGGGTGGTCCTCGGCCGACCCGTACGCGCACCGGGCACCGTGAGGACGAGCCCCGGCAGCATCCGGGCGCTGAGCAGCACCCTGCCCCGGGTGAGCCGGTGCACGGACCGGTCCAGCACCGGGACCACATGCGGGGCGATCCGCCCGAAGGCCCGGGTGGAGGAGACCTTCTGGATCAGGCGCGCGCCCCGGGCGCCGGTCATCGGACGCCCGCCCCGGGCGCCGCGGCGAGCGGCATCCGTCCGGGCTCGAAGAGGCCGGCCCGCTGAGCCGCGTGGTCGCGCAGCCGGTGGACCGGGCCGAACAGCAGCTCGTCGCCCGCCGCCCGTTTGAGGTGGCGGTGTGCCTCGTGCTCCCAGGTGAAGCCGATGCCGCCGTGCAGCTGGACGGCCTCGCCGGTGGTGATCCGGGCCGCCTCCAGGGCCTGGGCGAGCGCGAGCGGCCCGGCCTCCGGCTCCCGGGCGGCGTGGTACGCGGCGGAGCGGGCCGCCTCGACCCGTACGTACAGGTCGGCCAGGCGGTGCTTGACGGCCTGGAACGACCCGACGGCCCTGCCGAACTGCTCACGCGTCTTCACGTACTCCACGGTGCGCTCCAGGGCGCTCGCCGCCGTCCCGACCGCCTCGGCGGCGAGGATCGCGGCGGCGGTACGTCCGACGGCGGCGAGCGCCTCGGTCGTGTCGGCGGTGTCGTCCGCGCCGAGGAGCGTGGCGGGGGTGTCGCGGAGTTCGACGCGGGCGAGCGGGCGGGTCTCGTCGAGGGCGGTGAGCCGGGTACGCACCAGCCCGCCCGCGTCATGGGGAACCAGGAACAGGAGCGTACGGCTGCGCGGATAGCCCCCGGTGTGCGCGGCGACCAGCAGCAGCCCCGCGCTGTGGCCGTCCAGGACCCGCTCGGCCTCCCCGTAGAGCCGCCAGCCGCCCTCGCCCCGGCTGTCGTCGCTCCCGTACGCACGCGCCTGGATGCCGCCCGCCCGGCCGCCGCCCGCCCAGGCCCCGTCGCGGTTGTCGCCGGTGAGGCCGAGGGCGGTGGCGAGCGAGCCGCCGGGGACGGCGAGGGCGGAGGTCAGGGCTCCCTCGGCGATCCGGGGCAGCAGGGCGGCGCGCTGGTCCGGAGTGCCGAGGGCGGCGATCAGGGGTGCGGCGAGGGCGGCGGTGGCGAGCAGCGGCGAGGGCAGCAGCGCGCGCCCGGTCTCCTCGCAGGCGAGGGCCAGCTCGGTGGCCGTGCAGCCCGCTCCGCCGTACTCCTCCGCGAGCGCGAGGCCCGGCAGCCCGAGGTCCCGGGCGAGCCGGCGCCACAGGACCGGGTCGTAGCCCTCGGCGGCGCCCACGGCGGCGGGGATCGTGCCGGGTCCGGCGGCCCGGGCGAGCAGTTCGCGCAGGGTGCGGCGGATCTCGTGCTGTTCCGCGGTGAAGGCGGCGTCCATCTGCGGGCTCCTTCCACCCGGGGGCCAGGGCGACCCCGGATCTGACGATCCGTCATATTAGGTGGGGAGTAAGGGAATTCCCAGGGTCGCGCACACACGGGGAGGCAAGGAAGAGGTCGTGCGCACGAGGTTGCGGAGGCCGCAACCTGATGTACCGTCAGATTTATGCTGCCGGCCCGGACCTCCTCCCCTCGTCCGCGCGGGGTCGCCGTCGTCGGCGTGGCGCTCGCGGACTGCGGTCGCGTCGACGACGCCACTCCGTACGCCCTGCACGCCCAGGCCGCCCGCCGCGCCCTGGCCGACTCCGGCCTGGACCGCTCGGTCGTCGACGGCTTCGCCTCCGCCGGGCTCGGGACGCTCGCCCCGGTGGAGGTCGCGGAGTATCTGGGGCTGCGGCCCACCTGGGTCGACTCCACGGCGGTGGGCGGCGCGACCTGGGAGGTGATGGCCGCCCACGCGGCGGACGCCATCGCCGCGGGCCGCGCCCGTGCCGTACTCCTGGTGTACGGGTCGACGGCCCGGGCCGACATCAAGGCGGGCCGCCGCACGTCGAACCTGTCGTTCGGGGCGCGGGGGCCGGCGCAGTTCGAGGTGCCGTACGGGCACTCGCTGATCGCCAAGTACGCGATGGCCGCCCGCCGCCACATGCACGCGTACGGCACGACGCTTGAACAGCTCGCCGAGGTGGCGGTGACGGCGCGGGCGAACGCGGCGGCGAACCCGGAGGCGATGTTCCGGGAGCCGATCACGGTGGACGAGGTGCTGTCGGGGCCCATGATCGCGGACCCGTTCACCAAGCTGCACTGCTGCATCCGCAGCGACGGCGGCTGCGCGGTGCTGCTGGCCGCCGAGGAGTACGTACCCGACACGGCGAAGCGTCCGGTGTGGATCCTGGGCACCGGCGAGCACGTCTCGCACACCACGATGTCCGAGTGGGAGGACTTCACGGTCTCCCCCGCCGCCGTCTCCGGCCGCCTGGCCTTCGAACGGGCCGGGGTGCGGCCCGCCGACATCGACCTGGCCGAGATCTACGACGCGTTCACGTACATGACGCTGGTGACGCTGGAGGACCTCGGCTTCTGCGCGAAGGGCGAGGGCGGCGCGTTCGTCGAGAAGGGCCGCACCGGGCTGCGCGGGGCGCTCCCGGTGAACACGGACGGCGGCGGCCTGTCCGCCTGCCACCCCGGGATGCGCGGGCTGTTCCTGCTGGTGGAGGCGGTACGCCAGCTGCGCGGCGAGGCCGGCGAACGCCAGGTCCACCGGCCGGGCGGCGGCCTGCCGGAGCTGGCGGTGGCCTCCGGGACGGGCGGCTGGTTCTGCTCGTCGGGCACGGTGGTGCTCGGGCGGGGGTAAGGAGGCCGCGCACGGCTGTCTCACAGCCCGACGACGGTGACCGCGCTCTCCAGCCCTTTGAAGTCGTCGGCGTTCCGCGTGTAGAGCGGCAGATCCCGGACCGACGCGATGGAGGCGATCATCAGGTCCAGGCGTCGCGGCCGAGGGTCGCGTCGGGCCGCGAGAACGAGAGCGACGAGGGTCCCGTAGCGTGCGGCGGCCTCCGCGTCGAACGGGAGCGGTTCGAAGTCGGCCACCGCCGCCCCCAGCTTCTCCATCCGCGCGGCCCGCACCAGCGGATCCTTCGCCAGGGCCACCCCCTGCTGGAGTTCGGCCAGCGAAATGGCCGTGAGGGCCGGCAGTACGGGCAACCGCTCCGGCTCCAGCACATCGAGGTCGATGTACGTGCAGGTGTCGAGCACTCCCGCCCGGTGTCGCTCAGCCACCGTTGCGCTCCCACACATCGTCGTCGCCCACTCGGTCCTCCGCACCGAAGAACTCGTCCGCCTCGCGGCGCAGCAGCGCACCGTCCACCCGGGGCAGCCTCCGGTGGCGGGCGACGAGCTCCTCGGCGCCGAGGAGCCTCTTGCGGCTCAGGGGGCGCAGTTCGGCGACCTCTATGCCGTTCCGGGTGATGTGGAAGGTCTCGCCTCCCTCCACCGCGTCCATGACCTCGGCGGACTTGTTCCGGAACTCCCGCTGCGTGATGGTCTTCATGGACCTATCGTAGCGAGGCGTGTCCCACTGCGCTACGGAGGCGAGGGCAGCCCCGTACGGTCCAATGGCCTCCATGACCGACCACACCGCCGCGCCCGCCCAGCCCCCCTCCCCCGGCTTCCGTGACCTCCTGCACGCCCAGCGCGTCTGGGACGTCGAGCTGCCGGCCTTCGACCCGGCGGACACCCCGCCCGACCCGGTCCGCCTCTTCCACGCCTGGTTCGCCGAGGCCGTCGCGGCGGGACAGCCCGAGCCGCACGCGATGTCGCTGGCCACGGCCGACGCCGAGGGGCTGCCCGACGTACGCACCCTGCTGCTGCACGGGGCCGACGAGCGGGGCTTCCACTTCGCCTCGCACGCCACCAGCGCCAAGGGCCACCAGCTCGCCGCCCGGCCGCACGCCGCGCTCGGCTTCTACTGGCCCGCGCAGGGGCGGCAGGTACGGGTCCGGGGCCCCGTCCTGCGCTGCACGCCCGCCGAGAGCCACGCCGACCTGCACGCCCGGTCCACCGGGGCGCTCGCCGCCGCGCTGACCGGGGCGCAGAGCGGGGTCGTCGGTTCCGTGGCGGAGCTGCACCGGGCGGCGGACGCCGCCTGGGAGCGGGCCCGGGCGGAACCGGACACGGAGGCCCCGACCTGGACCCGGTACGTGGTCGAGCCGGCCGAGGCCGAGTTCTTCCAGGGCGACGCCCGGCGACGCCACATCCGGCTGCGCTACCGCCGTACGGGAGGCGGCGACTGGACGCGCGAGCTGCTCTGGCCCTGAGCGGGGCGGCTCCGGACCGGGCCGGGCCGGAGCCGCCCGCCCCGACCGGTGTAAGCAGCACTTTTATCCGGTTCTCACCGTCAAGGGGCACTATGGGAGTCAGGTGAGAGGTGAGCTGTCAGGAGGCACCGATGCCACGAGCCCGTTCGCGCTACGCCCCCGACCGGGGTCTGACCGGTCGCATGGTCACCACCATGTTCCTGATCGGCCTGCTCTACGTCGTCTTCGTGGGCGTGCTCCTCGCGGCCCTGCGGGGCTCCTGGCCGATCATCCTGATCATCACGGGCGGCATGTTCATCGCCCAGTTCTGGTTCAGCGACCGCATCGCCGCGTACGGCATGGGCGCCCGCGAGGTCACCCCCGAGCAGGCCCCCGAGCTGCACGGCACCATCGACCGCATCTGCGCGCTGGCCGACATGCCGAAGCCCAAGGTGGCCATCGCCGAGAGCGACGTACCGAACGCGTTCGCCACCGGCCGCAGCGAGAAGACGGCGCTGGTCTGCGCGACGACGGGCCTGCTGCGCCGGCTGGAGCCGGAGGAGCTGGAGGGCGTCCTCGCCCACGAGATGTCGCACGTCGCGCACCGGGACGTCGCCGTCATGACGATCGCCTCGTTCCTCGGTGTCCTGGCGGGCGTCATCACCCGGATCGCCCTGTGGGGCGGCTTCGCCCGCAGCCGGCCGGGCAACGACCCGGCGGGCATCCTGCTCCTCCTGATCCCGCTGATCAGCGCCGTCGTGTACGCGATCAGCTTCCTGCTCACCCGGCTGCTCTCCCGCTACCGCGAGCTGTCCGCCGACCGGGCCGCCGCCCTGCTCACCGGCCGGCCCTCCGCCCTCGCCTCCGCGCTGACGAAGGTCAGCGGGCAGATGGCCCGCATCCCGACCGAGGACCTGCGGAAGGCGGAGCCGTACAACGCCTTCTACTTCATGCCGGCGTTCTCCGCGAAGGAGAGCCTGGGCCGGCTGTTCTCCTCCCACCCGACGCTGGAACAGCGGCTCGACCAGCTGTCCCGGATCTCCACCGACCTGTCCCGCTGAGCGTCTAAGGAGCATCTCCGTGGGCCTGCTCGACGCCATCCTCGGCCGCAGCAAACCCGTCCGCCCCGACCTCGACCAGCTCTTCGCGGTGCCCTCCGCCGCCCTCACCCTCCAGGCCGCCGCCGGCTTCACGCCGACCGGCCTGGGCTCGGTCTGCTTCGCGGGCGTGGAGGGCGGCGGCTTCGCCCGGCTCCAGGAGGACGTACGCGAACTGCTGGACGCGGACACCGACCGCGGCGGCATCCCGGTGGAGTTCAGCCGGGACGCGTACGGCTACACCTGGCTGCTCGCCCGCCACCCGGCCGATGACACGGCGGGGCTGGTCAACGACCTGCACGCGGTGAACACCCTGCTCCAGGACGGCGGATTCGGCCCGCATCTGCTCTGCTCGCTGATCGGCTTCCAGAACGCGGAGGGGCGGGCGCTGGCGCTCGTCTACCTCTACAAGCGCGGCACCTTCTATCCGTTCGCGCCCCTGCCCGGCGACGCCGAGAAGCGGGACAACCAGCTGGAGCTCCAGGTGCGGGGCGCGCTCGGGGACGACCTCCGGGTGGAGAAGGACCTGTCGCGGTGGTTCCCGGTGTGGGGCGCGCCGGGGCTGTGAGCGGCGCGCGTCATGCGTCCAGCGTGATGCCGTGGGACGTGGGGCCCAGGCGGGCCCGGTAGCGGCGGATGCCCCGGCCGCGGTGTTCCAGCTCGGCGGCGACCAGCACATCCGCCCGGTTCACCGCTCCGGGCACGAGCTCCACCAGGGCCGCCACCGGGTGATCGCCGACCAGCGGCGCGCGGCGCAGCCGGCGGAACTCCCACTGCGGGTCCGGCTGGGACGCCCCGTGGCCGCGCACGATCCACTCCTCCCGGCCGGGGCCCGCCTCCGGCTGCCGCTCGACGCCCACGTCCACGATGCCGGTGCTGACGGTGAGGCTGAGTCCGGTGCCGGGGCCGGCCGCGACGGCCCGGGTGCGTACGCCCGGGTCGATGAGCCGGGCCACGGGCCGTACGCCCGGGTCGGGGGTGCTGAGGGCGACGGCCAGCGAGGCGTGCCGGAACGCGCCCGGCGCCCGCGGGGTCTCCGGCCGGAAGGAGCACACCAGCAGCAGGTGGCGGTACGCGCGCCCGGGGGTGGCCTCGACGTGGGCGAGCCAGTCGGCCGGGGCGCTCGCGTGACCGGCGGGCAGCAGGTCCCAGCCGAAGGTGAGCCGGCCGCGCAGCGGTCCGTCGTCGGCCGGGGCGCCGAGCGTGCGCTCCGGCACGAGGGCGACGTCGTGCAGCTGGATCTCGGTCATGCGGTGGCTCCCTCGCTCCGGCCCAGCAGATAGGTGAACGCGCCCCAGTCACGGTATGCGGGGTAGCGCGCCCGGGTGGCGCTCTGTGCCGCCCGGAACGCCTGCTCGGGGGCGTCGGAGAGGCCGGACCGCCGGTGCAGGTGCTGGAAGAAGTACGTGGCCGGTTCGGGGCGTACGGCCCACAGGCAGCCGACGACGGCCTGGACCCCGGCGGTGATCAGGGCGGCCGGAACACCGCGCACGTTGTCCGCCCGGTCGAACCGGCCCAGCGCCGACTCGCAGGCGGCGAGCGTGACCAGGCGGACGCCGCTCAGGTCGAGTTCGAGGAAGTCGTGGGCGAAGAGCCGGCCGTCGTCGTCCTCGTCGGGCGTGAGGTAGAGGCAGTGCAGCCAGGGTGCGTCCTGGTCCATCGTGCCGTGGACGGCGAGGTGGACCACGTCGGCGGTGGCGAGTTCGGCGAGCAGTGCGGCGCGGGTGGCGGCCGGGCCGGTCAGCGCGTGGGCGCCGACCGCGGCGGCGACCGTGCGGGCGTGCTCCTCCAGGGCGGGTTCGGCGGGCAGACCGTAGGGCACGCCGCCGGATCCGGAGGCGAGAACCGCCGTGCGGCGCGGGCGCACGGGGCCGGTGGCGGGGAGGAGCGCTTCGAGGCCGGCGACGGTGACGACGGTCCAGTCGTCGGCGATCGTGCGGCCACCGGCGGAGCAGAGCGCGACCGGCAGATAGTGCAGTGCGCCGTGCGGCCAGAGCAGGAGCCGGTCCTTGCCCCGGGTGCGCCACGCGGCCAGCTGGCCGCCGTCGGGGAGCGGCAGTTCGTGGCCCGTCAGCAGCCTGCGGCCCTCCGGTGTCACCTCGCCGAAGAGCGGATCGCGTTCGACCTCGGTCCGGACCGCCTCGACCAGATCGGCGACGGGGTGCCGGTCGGCGGACACCGCCGCGCCCTCCGGTCCGCCGCCGCCGTCGTCGTCGTAACCGCCGCCTTCGCCTTCGCCGAGTTGCACGGTGATCGCGCTGCCCTCGCGGGTGACGGCGAGCAGGACGGCCGCGCCGTTCACCGCGGTGGGCAGGAACCAGGTGAGCAGGACCGTACGGTCGTCGAGCAGTTCTCCGGTCCGTGCCCATATGTGCTCGTCGTCCACGAACGCGGCCGAGCGGCCGCGCAGTTCGTCGTCGATGAACGAGGAGATGCGCCTGCGCAGGTTACGGGCGAACTCCTCGCGGCCGTCGCCGGCTTCGGCGCCTTCACCGCCCGGGCGGTGGTCGCCGTCCAGGGCGTCGAGCAGGTTCGCCGTCGCACCGCCGACGGCGCTCGGGCTCTCCAGGGCGCGGAGTTTCCCGACGTAGTTCTCGATGTGCGCGGGCCGGGTGATCGCCCCGTCGATCCGGCGCCACGCGCCCGCCTCAGGCCCCTTGCCCGCCTGGTGGAGTCCGAGCATCAGCGCCACCGGCATCGACTCGATCTCGACGGTCAGTTGCCACACGGCGGCGTGGACGAGGTCGCGCAGCACCTCGCCGAGCGCCGGGGCTCCGCTGGTGTCGAAGACCGGCAGGTCCACGATGATCGCGTACACGGCGTTCCTGAGGTCCTCTCCGCGCAGCCGCGGCAGGTCGTGGAGGACGGGCAGCAGACACGCCTGGGCCAGGTCTTGCTGGTTCAGCGAGGCGTAGGAGAGTGCCGCGTACGTGGAGTGGCCCCACGGGAACGGGACCGGGCCCGCCACCGGTTCGCCCTGCTCCACGGCCAGGCGGTGGAGGTCCGCCGTCAGCAGTCTCACGTCCGCGCCGTCCTCCGGCCGCGCCTGTCGCAGGAGGGCGGCGCCCAGCGCGGGCTGCCGCCGGTCGCGGGCGTGGGCGGCCAGGTGCAGCAGAGCGGCGGAGCGCTGGTCCGGGGTCCAGCCGGCCGGGAAGGAGTCCGGGTCCGGCAGCGGACCGGGGCCGGGGCAGTCGGTGGGGTCGTCGGGCAGCGCGTGCAGCCTGGCGTCGATCAGCTGGCGGCGGTGCGCGGGGCCCGGGAGGAGCGGAGAGCGGTCGGCCCAGTCCAGCGCCGCGCGCAGGAGCGGCCGGTCGGCGCGTTCCCGGGCGAGGTTGATCGCCTGGTCCACGGTCCGGGCGGCGACGGCACCGCCGTGTGCGGCGAGGAAGGCGGGCACGTCCGAGCCGAACACGTTCGCGCGGATCACGTCGACGAAGGAGTCGGGCACGTCGTCCACCGCCCGCAGGAGGAAGACGGTCAGATCCGTCGGGCCGGGCGCGCGTACGGCGAACAGGGCGTCGAACGCGGCCCGCGCGGTCGCCCGGTCCACGCCGCCGTACTCCTCCCCACCGCCGCCCTGCTCCCCACCGCCGCCCTGCTCCTCGCCGCCGCCCTGCTCCTCGCCGGCTCGCTCCTCCTCGCCGCCGTGCTCCTCCTCCGCCGTCACCTGCGCCAGCGCGGCCAGGATCCGGGGCCGCAGCGCGCTGCCCGGCCCGCCCTCGCGGTCGTCCGACTCGGCCGCCCGCACCAGCAGTTCGCGGGTCTCACCCCGCAGCCGCGCGTCGAACCGCAGCGGCCACGCTCCGCCGGACCACGGCCGGTACAGCGGCGACCGGTACAGATCCGCCGCGAGCTGAGCGGCCCGTACGGACCCCTCCGCCCCGGCGTAGGCATCGCCGCCCAGGTCCTCCGGCCCCCGGACCGCCAGCCGCAGCCGGGCGGCCGCCAGGAGCGCCGCCGCCAGGTCCGGTGAGCTGCCGGAGGCGCTGTCCGGGGCAACGCCCGAGGTACCGCCCGGGGCGCCCTCCAGCCGCTCGATCAGGCGGCCGGCCAGCTCGTCGGCGTCCTCGAACACCGGGCGCTCGCACCGCTCCGCGAGGACCGGGGCCGCGTTCTCGACCGTACGCAGCGCCGCCTCCCGCCAGGCCGCGTCCACCCCGCACTCCTCGGCGACCTCGGCCACCAACCGCCAGTAGAGGTACCGGAGATCGGCCGACGGGCCCCGGTTCCGGGCCGCCTGCGCGATCAGCAGCTCCAGCAAGGCCCCGGCGGTCAGCCAGTGGCCCTCCCCCAGGCTCCGCCGGGTCCGCTCCAGCCCGCGCGCCCGCCGCCTGGCCACGTCGAGCGACAGCACCCGGTCCCGTACATGGAGCACCAGCTCCAGCAGGTCGGAGACCGGGTCGAGGACGTGGGC
>MUNB01000022.1:0-319 GCA_002154345.1 Streptomyces griseus | reverse complement strand
GCGCCGGTCACCGACTCCAGCCAGTCGGGCGGCAGTTCCAGGGCGAGATCGTAGGCCAGCCGCAGGCCGCCGGGGCCGAAGACGGAGACGACGCCCTCCGCGTCCCGGTGGACGCACCACCGCGCGTCCATGGGCCCCACGACCGGCAGCGCGTCCAGAGAGGTGAGCGTGGGCAGCCCGCGGACGTACGCCAGGGTGGCCAGGCTGCCGCCCGGCCCGGCCCCGGTGAACGGGCCGATCCCGGCCTGCCCCACCGCGAGCCCGGCGTGCCGGACGCCGTCCACCTCCGCCAGGAACGCCCAGCCCGTGACCTCCCCCG
>MUNB01000219.1 GCA_002154345.1 Streptomyces griseus | reverse complement strand
GTGTAGGCGGGGCGGTGGGCGGCGAAGGCCTCCAGGACGACGCCCGCCTCGAAGCGGTAGGCCAGGACGAGGGTGCCCGCGTTGGCGAAGCAGGCGGAGAGCTCGCAGACCATGCCGGTGATGTGGAAGAGCGGGGCGAGCGCGAAGTAGGCGGAGCCCTCGGCGATCGGATGGCCGGTGCGCTGGCGTTCGGCGTTGACCATGATGTTGCCGTGGGCGTTCATCGCGCCCTTGGGGGTGCCGCTGGTGCCTGAGGTGTAGCTGATCAGCGCCGTGTCGGCGGCGGTGAGCTCGCGGTCCGCCGGGGCCGGGTGGCCGGCGCGGGCGGCGGCCAGCAGATCGTCCGCGAGGTCGTCGGGGCCGGGGGCGGGCAGCCGTTCGAAGCCGAGGACGCGGGGGTCGTTCACGCTCTGGAGGTCCAGCTCGCAGGCGGTGAGGGCGATGGTGAGGTCCGGGGCGGCCGCCGCGGTGTCCCGCAGATACGCCTCCCACGCCCGGTCCGCGCAGATCAGCGCGGTGACCTGGGCGTCCTTGAGTACGTGGCCGACCTCGCCGGACTTGTACATCGGGTTGAGCGGGACGACGGTGGCCCCGGCCTTCCACGCGCCGAGCAGCGCGAGGACGAAGTGCGGGCTGTTCTGGAGCATGATCGCGACCCGGTCGCCCCGGCGCAGCCCCCGGGCGGCGAGGTGCCCGGCGACCGAGTCGGACAGCGCGTCGGTCTCGCGGTAGCTCAGGCGGCCGTCGAAGTAGGCCAGGGCCGGGCGGTCCGGGGCCCGGTCCACGGCCGCCCGCCAGGCGTGCAGCACGGTCGCGGGCGGGGTGACGGGGGCGCGCTGGGCGTCGCTGAGCAGGGCCAGCCAGGGCTGGGCGGCGTAGATGGAGCCGGCGGCGGCCGGGGCGGCGGACGTCGTGGCGGCGGAGTCCACGGGTCCGGAGGCCGCCGGTCCGGAGTTCACGGTTCCGGGGTTCTGGTCGCTCATGCGCCGCTCGCCTCCCACTTCTGCTGGAGGCGGTTCATATTGCCCAGCCACCGGTCCGGTTCGGCAGCGCGCGCTTGGTAGTAGCCCGCCACCTCCGGGTGCGGCAGGACCAGGAAGCGGTCGGCGTCCATCGCCTCGAACAGGGCGTCGGCGACGGCGTCCGGCTCGATGGCGCCGGGGGAGAGGACCAGCTCGCCGGCCGAACCGGCGGCGGTGAGCATGTCGGTGCGGACGCCCTGCGGGCAGATCGCGTGGACCTTGACGCCGCGGTGGCGATAGGTGAGCGAGAGCCACTCGGCGAAGGCGACCGCCCCGTGCTTGGTGACGCTGTACGGGGCCGCGCCGATCATCGTCAGCAGCCCGGCGGCGGACGCGGTGGTGACGAACCGGCCGCTGCCGCGCTCCAGCCACTCCGGCAGCAGGGCCCTGGCCGCGCGGACATGGGCCATCACATTGACGTCCCAGGCAGCGGCCCAGACCTCCTCGTCGGCGAACGCGTCGCCGGGCGACGCGAGGCCCGCGTTGGCGCAGTAGACGTCCACCGTGCCGCCCAGCGCCTCCCTGGCCGCGTCCACGATGCCCGAGGCGTCCCCGGCGACGGCGATCCCGCCGATCTCCTTCGCGAGCGGCTCGATCCGGGCGAGGTCGAGGTCGTTGACGACGACCCGCGCTCCCCCGGCGGCGAACCTGCGGGCCAGGGCGGCTCCGATGCCGCCTCCGGCCCCTGTGACCACTACGCCGGCGTCCTGCACCGAACCCATCGTCATCCCGCCCTTCCTCGTCCGGCCCCGTCCGGTCCCGTCCGACCGCACCGGCAGACTAACCGGTCGGTATGTCATCGGGGAAGGGCCGGGAACGGACCGGACGGGGGCCCGGGAGGAGTACAGGGGCCGGCCCGGGGAATCGGCGCGGCCCGGGTCGTTCCGCACGGCCCCGGCCCGCGCTAGCGTGCGTGGCCATGACAGTCGGCGCGATCATGGAGGTAGCGGAATGAGCCTGTCCCGACGTGGTTTGCTGGCCGCGGGAGGCGCCGTGGGAGCGCTCGCGGCGACGGCGGCCGGCACCGGTCCCGCCGCCGCCTCGCCCGGGTCCGGGCCCGGACGCGGCCGGGTGCGTACCGGTTTCGACCGGCTGGCGGCCGACGGCTACCGGCTGCTGCGGGGCCAGAAGGTCGGCATCGTCACCAACCCGACCGGCGTCACCGCCGACGTCCGGCACATCGTCGATGTGATGCACCCGGACGCGCGGGTGAACCTGACCGCCGTGTTCGGCCCCGAGCACGGGTTCCGGGGCACCGCGCAGGCGGGCGGCTCCGAGGGGCGCTACGACGACCCGGCGACCGGGCTGCCGGTCTACGACACGTACCTCAAGAGCGGGCAGGACCTCGCGGACGTCTTCACCGCCTCGGGCGTGGACACCGTCGTCTTCGACATCCAGGACGCGGGCGCCCGCTTCTACACGTACATCTGGACGCTGTACGACTGCATGGAGGCGGCCGCGCTCGCGGGCAAACGCCTGGTGGTGCTGGACCGGCCGAACCCGGTGACCGGGCGGGCCGCGCTCGGGCCGGTGCTGGACCCGGCGTTCGCCACGTTCGTCGGCCGCCGGGAGATCGCCCAGGCGCACGGGATGACGGTGGCGGAGCTGGCGCTGTTCTTCAACGCGGAGTTCCTGCACGAGAATCCGGTGCGGCTGGACGTGGTGACGATGTCGGGGTGGCGGCGCTCGGACTTCTTCGACGACACCGGGCTGCCGTGGGTGCCGCCGAGCCCGAACATGCCCACGCCCGAGACGGCTCTCGTCTACTCCGGCACCTGTCTCTTCGAGGGCACGAACCTCTCCGAGGGCCGGGGCACCACCCGCCCCTTCGAACTGCTGGGCGCGGAGGGCATCGACCGTAGCTGGGCGGCCGCCGCGAACGCGCTGGAGCTGCCGGGGGTGGCCTTCCGCGAGGCGTACTTCGCTCCGGTGTTCTCCAAGTTCGAGGGGAAGACGGTGGGCGGGGTGCAGGTGCACGTCCAGGACCGGGAGGTGTTCGACCCGGTCCGCACCGGGATCGCCCTGCTGGTGACGGCGAAACAGACCTGGAGCGGCTTCGCCTGGCGGCCGGACAACTGGATCGACAAGCTCACCGGGAACACCCGGGTCCGCACGATGATCGACGCGGGCGCGGACACCGACGAGGTCGTACGGGCCTGGCAGCGGGACCTGTCCGCGTTCCGGGCGAAGCGGCGGAGGTATCTGCGGTACGGGGGCTAGCCCTCGGGCTCAGGCTGCCGCGAGATCCAGGTCGCCGAGGCACTCGCCGTCGTCGGTGAGGCCCCGCTTGCGGTAGCCGAGCCCGAGGTAGAACTCCTCGGGACCGCCTTCTCCGGGCTTCCAGGTCACGGTCGAGACCGTCCCGCCGCGTCGGCGGATCTCCTCGTTGACCGCTCCGACGGCGAACCGCCCGTAGCCCCGGCCCTGCTCACCCGCGGCGACGGCGAGCCGCCAGAGCCCGGAGCGGGGCGGGGCGTCCGGCACCCCCGCGTCGAAGTCGAACGGCAGGTCGAAGTACGCCATCACGAAGCCGACGGCGCGGTCACCGTCACAGATCAGCCGGGGCCAGGCGAGATCGGGATGCACATAGGCCTCGGCCAGGGACTGCGCGACCGGGGAGACGAACCTGCGCTGCTCAGGCGCTACTTCCAGCCGACAGGCGTCGAGCACATTGTCGGCGGTGATCATTTCCAGGCGCGGGAGAGCTGTCGTCATGGGGGAACCCAACCGCACGGGGCCGTGCCGCCGCCATGGGATTTCGCCACCCGCGCGAGGAAGCACGCCCGCGCACCACCGGCCCGTGCGCCGTTCCGCTTCCGCCCGTGGCACCCCGTCCCACATGGGGTGTCTCGGCCAATGGACGGATTTCATCTTTCGATGGAGCCGAAACGGGCAGGCGTACGTCCATTCCTTGACGTCCAAGGACGAGCGACGGAGGTGGCGGTGTCATGGCCGGTTTCCGGAGTCTTGCGAGACAGGTACGCGATCCGCTGGGTGATCTGGCCCTGCGGCGGTATTCCCTGCGCAAGTGTTTGGAGAGGTTCGCCCCGTACGGGCACCGGGCGACCTGGGACCATCTGTGCGCCCGGCACGGGATCGATCCCGAGGACCGGGCGCCCGATCCGGTGCGTCTGATGCGCGCGCTGGACGAGTTGGAGGAGGCGCGGGCCGTGTGGCTCGCGTACGAGGCCGGGTTCGCCGAGCGGCGGCGGCGCGAGAAGCACGCGGGGCTGCGGCGGCCCGGCGCGTTCGACGACTGGCACCGCCGCACCTGGGGCGGTCACGGGGTGGCCCGCTGCACCGACCCCGGCGTCCATCCGACCGAACCGCTCGCCGAGGTCCTGCGCCGGCTGATCGCGGCTCTCGGGGCCGGCCCCGGCTCCGCCTGCCCGGTCTGCGCGGGCACCGGCATCGAGTGGCGGCAGGAGCGGGGCGAAGAGCCGTGGGCGGGCCCGGTGTGCACGGGCTGCGGGATCGTCGTGCCGCGGCCCGCGCTCACCGACCGCACCCTGGCCAGGGCCCGGCTGCCGCGGCACCGGAGGCCGGCCGTACAGGCGGCGTGAGGCCCGGCGTTCCGCGCGGCCGCCCGGCCCCGGTGGACGGGGCCGGAGGGCCAGGGGTCCGGTCGTGCGTCGGCGCTCAGGAGGACGGTTTGCGCTCGGGCATCAGGTGGGAGCCGGTGATCCGTTCACCGCTGATGTCGTCGGGGTTGGACAGCACGCAGGTCTCCAGCGACAGACAGCCGCATCCGATGCAGTCGGTCAGATGGTCGCGCAGGCGGTGCAACTGCGTGATGCGCTCGTCCAGTTCCTTGCGCCACGCCCCGGAGAGGCGGGCCCAGTCCTCATGGTTGGGCGTGCGCTCCTCGGGCAGTTCGGCGAGTGCGTCCCGGATCGTGGCCAGCGGGATGCCGACGCGCTGTGCCGCCCGGACGAAGGCAACCCGGCGCAGCGCGTCCCGTGAGTAGCGGCGCTGATTGCCGCTGGTGCGGGTGGAGGCGATCAGGCCCTTGGACTCGTAGAAGTGCAGGGCCGAGACGGCTGCGCCGCTGCGCGCCGAGAGCTGGCCGACCGAGAGTTCGTGGAGTGTCTGTGGGATCTGTGGCACCCCTCAAACCTACTGCCATGTCGTTGACAGGAACGCCCCTCCGGACAATGCTGAGCAAGCGCTTAGACATCGCGCGGACAGCGCGTCGAGCCGGAAGGCAGGGACCGGGAACATGGCAGAGCCGAGGATCTTCACGTCCGCGCAGGAGCTGCGGGACGGAGTGGGCGAGCAGCTGGGACACAGCGACTGGCTGGAGATCGAGCAGAAGAGGATCGACCTGTTCGCCGAGGCGACCGGCGACCACCAGTGGATCCATGTGGACCCGGAGCGGGCGAAGGACGGACCGTTCGGCACGACCATCGCGCACGGCTATCTGACGCTCTCGCTGCTGCCCGCGCTGGTCCCGCAGGTGATGCGGGTCGAGGGCATGAAGATGGGCATCAACTACGGGACCAACAAGGTCCGTTTCCCCTCGACCGTCCCGGTGGGCTCGCGGCTGCGGGCCACGGCGGTGCTCCGCGAGGTCACGGAGGTGGGCGGCGGCGTGCAGGTCACGGCGGTCGTCACCGTCGAGCGCGAGGGCAGTGAGAAGCCGGCCTGTGTCGCCGAGTCGGTGTCCCGCTACTACTTCTGAACCCGGCGGGCCTTGACCATCCGCAGGACGAGGTCGGCGTACAGCTCGCCGACCTCGTCGGGTGTGCGGCTGCCCTGGGCGTTGAACCAGCGGGCCACGTCGATGCAGAGGGACAGCACCGCGAGCGTGGTGCCGGGGATGTCGGGGACGTCGAACTCGCCGTCCCGCACCCCCTCGCTGATGATCCGGCGCACCACCGCGTCGCTCCTGCGCCGCAGGGCGACGATCTCGGTGCGGTGCTCCTCGCCCAGCGCGTCGAGCTCGTACTGCACGACCCGGGCGGTGGTGTGCCGTTCCGCGTGCCAGCGAACAAAGGAGCGGACGGCCCCGGCGAGCCGTTCGGCGGCCGTGCCGTCCCGGTCGGCCTCGGCGTCGAGGACGTGCAGCGCCCGTTCGTGGCCGATCTTGCTGATCCGGTGGAGCAGCTCTTCCTTGGTCTTGTAGTGGATGTAGAGCGCGGCCGGGCTCATCCCGGCCCGGCCGGCGATGTCACGGGTGGTGGTCGCGTGGTACCCGCGCTCGGCGAAGGCGTCCACGGCGGCGACGAGGAGCCGCCTGGCCGCCTCGGGAGTGACCTCGCCCCACGGCGTGTCCTCGCCGCTCGTCTCCTCCACCGCACTCATCGCCCAGGGCCCCTCTCCGTCAGCAGGACGCACACCATACCCCGAACCTGAGCAAGCGCTTAGGGGATGTCCCGCCGACCCCGTGGGGTCAGAGCTTCTGGAAGGGGTCGTGCTCGGCGAGGATCTTCTCCAGCCGGGCCTGGTCGACCCGGCTGTGGATCTGCCCGGCCTCCTGGCGGTCCCGGATCACCTTGGCGAGCGTGAAGCAGGACGTGACGAGGTAGAGCACGCCGATGGCGAGGAAGCCGCGCACCCAGGCGTCGGCGTCGAGGAAGAAGATACCGAAGGCGACCGCGGCGATCGCCACCATGAAGGAGGCGACGGCCTGCAGGTAGAAGGCCGCGGTGCTCTGCTGCTTGACCGATGTCGTGTCACTCATGGGTTCAGCATCCGCCCGACGTGGCGCACACCACATCCGCGCCCGTACTCAGGCCCGTACTCAGACGTCGGACGCCTGTACGAGGCCGAGCACGAGCACCGGGCGGTACGGTTCCGCACTCCGGCCGGAACGGTCCCGGCACCGGGCACCGGGCACCGGGTCAGAACGCGGAGACGCCTGTCAGCGCGCGGCCGATGATCAGCTTCTGGATCTGACTGGTGCCCTCGTAGAGCGTCATCACCCGGGCGTCGCGCAGCAGCTTGCCGACCGGGTACTCGTCGATGTAGCCGTAGCCGCCGAAGACCTGGAGGGCGTTGTTGGCGCAGCGGACGGCGGCCTCGGAGGCGTACAGCTTGGCCGTGGAGGCGGCGGTGGCGAACTCCTGGCCCCGGTCGATCAGATCGGCGACCCGCCAGGTGAGCAGCCGGGCGGCGTCCACGTCCACGGCGATGTCGCTGAGCAGTTCCTGGACGAGCTGGTGGCGGGCGATGGGCTTTCCGAACTGCTCGCGCTCACCGGCGTAGCGCACGGCCGCGTCCAGGGCGGCCTGGGCGATGCCGACGCAGCCCGCCGCGACCGACATCCGCCCCTTGGCGAGGGCGGACATGGCGATGGAGAAGCCCTTGCCCTCGGGCCCGAGCAGGGCGGACGCCGGTATCCGGACGTCCTGGAGGACCAGTTCGGCGGTGGCCTGGCCGCGCAGTCCGAGCTTGCCGTGGACGGTGCGGCGGGTGAGGCCCGGGGTGTCGGTGGGAACGAGGAAGGCGGAGACGCCCCGGTGGCCGGGGGTGTCGTTCGTGCGCGCGAAGAGCAGGACGACATCGGCCCAGGTGCCGTTGGTGATGAACATCTTGGTGCCGTTGACGACGTAGTCTCCGCCGTCGCGGACGGCCCTGGTGGCGAGGTTCCCGGCGTCCGAGCCGGTGCCGGGCTCGGTGAGGCCGAAGCAGCCGATCGCCTCGCCGGAAGTGAGCCGGGGCAGCCAGGACCGCTTCTGCTCCTCGTCGCCCCAGGACGCGATGGTCTTGGCCACCAGCCCGAGCGACACGGAGACGATGCCGCGCACGGAGGAGTCACCGCGCCCCAGCTCCTCGGTGACCAGGCAGTAGGACAGGTGGTCGCCGCCGGAGCCGCCGTACTCCTCGGGGACGGTGAGTCCGAGGAAGCCGAGGGCGCCGAGCTTGCCGACGATCGACCTGTCGACATTCTCGGACCGGTCCCATGCGACGACATGGGGGGCGACCTCGCGGGCGACGAAGTCCTCGGCCAGCTTCCGGACGGCTTCCTGCTCCTCGCTCAGCGTCAGGTCCATCGTGCGCCACCCACTGCCTCTCCTGAGCGCCGCTCGGGCGCACTTTAATTAGCACTGCTAGTTTCTGGTTCGCAGGCCCTACTATGAGCCGCATGGCCCGACCGCGCAAGCCCCTCCTCAGCAGAGACCGCATCGTCGAGGCGGCGAGCGCACTCGTGGACTCCGAGGGGCTCGACGCCGTCTCCACCCGTCGCCTGGCGGCTGTGCTGGGGGTCAGCGGGCCCTCGCTCTACAACCACTTCCGCAACAAGGAGGAGATCCTCGACGCCGTCGCCGACGCGGTCTCCGTACAGGTCGATCTGTCGATGTTCGAGGAGTCGGACCCGCGCGACTGGCGCGCGGCCCTGCACGACTGGGCCCTGTCCTACCGGGCCGCGCTCGCCGCGCACCCGCACATCGTCCCGGTGCTGGCCCGGGGGCCGGGCCGCCGGCCGGCGGGGCTGCGGGTCGCCGA
>MUNB01000218.1 GCA_002154345.1 Streptomyces griseus | reverse complement strand
GCTCCGGACCGACCGCCGCACCCGCCCCCGGCCCGGTCGACAGCGCCACGCAGCCCGCCTCCCCCAGCCCGTCCAGCACGCCTCCCTCCGAGGACGCGGACGCGACGGAGCCCGAGACGCCCGCCGCCACGGACAAGACACCGTCCGCCTCCTCATCCGCGACGCCGGAAGCCGACCTCACGGCGCCCGACGGGTACGCGGAGGCGCTCAGCACGATGTGGGGTCTCGCGCCGGTCCCATGCACGCAGCACGAGCAGCAGCTCGTTGACCTCGACGACGGCACCAGCCGGACGGAGGACGAGAACAACGGAGCGGTCAAGGAACCCGGCGGGGCAGAGCTGTTGTACTGGCCCGACACCTGCACCGGAATCGCCGACTACATGGTGCGCGCGCTGCCCAACACCCGCGTGGGACTCCTCCGCGCCGACGCCCCGAAGTCGTTCGACTCCTGCCGGGCCGCGGCGGGGACGGGGTTCGGCGCGCTTGCGCTCGCGCAGCGCCCCGATCGTGAGCGGCGGGGATTCGTCGAAGGCGCCGCGGTGTGCTCCGTCACGGACAAGGGCGCTGTGGCGATGGCGGTGATCGAGCACATCGCCGACGAGACGACCAACGAAGTCTCGGTCAGCGGACCTCTCTACGTCTGGGCCGCGGCACCCTGACCACACCAGGATGACGCCGCTACGACTGCGGGCCGACAGTGCGCCACTGTCGGCCCGCAGTCTTACTTCCAGGCGCTACAGCACCGGCAGCAGGTTCTTCAGCTCGAAGGCCGTGACCTCGCTGCGGTACTCCTCCCACTCCTGCTTCTTGTTGCGGAGGAAGAAGTCGAAGACGTGCTCGCCCAGCGTCTCGGCGACCAGTTCGCTCTTCTCCATCAGCGAGATCGCCTCGCCCAGGTTCTGCGGGAGCGGCTCGATGCCCATCGCGCGGCGTTCCGCGTCGGAGAGGGCCCAGACGTCGTCGTCGGCGCCGGCCGGGAGTTCGTAGCCCTCCTCGATGCCCTTGAGGCCCGCGGCGAGCAGGACCGCGTAGGTGAGGTACGGGTTGGCGCCGGAGTCGATGGAGCGGACCTCGACGCGGGCCGAGCCGGTCTTGCCGGGCTTGTACATCGGGACGCGGATGAGGGCGGAGCGGTTGTTGTGGCCCCAGCAGATGTACGAGGGGGCCTCGCCGCCCGCGCCGGCCGCGCGGGAGGAGCCGCCCCAGATGCGCTTGTAGGAGTTGACCCACTGGTTGGTGACGGCCGAGATCTCCGCCGCGTGCTTCAGGAGGCCCGCGATGAAGGAGCGGCCGACCTTGGAGAGCTGGTACTCCGCGCCCGACTCGTAGAACGCGTTGCGGTCGCCCTCGAAGAGGGAGAGGTGGGTGTGCATGCCCGAACCCGGGTACTCCGAGAACGGCTTCGGCATGAACGTGGCCTGCACGCCCTGCTCCAGCGCCACCTGCTTCATCACCAGGCGGAACGTCATGATGTTGTCCGCCGTGGAGAGCGCGTCCGCGTAGCGGAGGTCGATCTCCTGCTGGCCCGGGGCGCCCTCGTGGTGGCTGAACTCCACCGAGATGCCCATCGATTCCAGCATCGTGATCGCCTGGCGGCGGAAGTCCATGCCCACGTTCTGCGGCGTGTGGTCGAAGTAGCCGGAGCTGTCCGCCGGGGTCGGGCGGGTGCCGTCGACCGGCTTGTTCTTCAGCAGGAAGAACTCGATCTCGGGGTGGGTGTAGAAGGTGAAGCCCAGGTCGGACGTCTTGGCCAGGATCCGCTTCAGTACGTAGCGCGGGTCCGCGAAGGACGGTGAGCCGTCCGGCATCAGGATGTCGCAGAACATCCGCGCGGTGCCCGGGGCTTCCGCGCGCCAGGGCAGGATCTGGAACGTGCCCGGGTCCGGCTTGGCGATCATGTCCGACTCGTAGACCCGGGCGAAGCCCTCGATCGCCGAGCCGTCGAAGCCGATGCCCTCGTCGAAGGCCTGCTCCAGCTCGGCCGGAGCGACGGCGACGGACTTGAGGAACCCGAGGACGTCGGTGAACCACAGCCGCACGAAGCGGATGTCGCGCTCCTCAAGGGTCCTGAGGACGAATTCCTGCTGCTTGTCCATTGCCACATCCTTGCAGTTCAGACGGTCCGTGCACCACCGCCCGGGGTAGGGGGACACAGCCAGTATCGCGACCCGGGATTTCACCCACATTACGCACTCGGTGTGAGAGGGAGCACTCGGCCACCCACTACGATCGGCGACCGTGGCGCACGGGGGCGGCGACCGGGTGACGACCGGCATTCCCGCCCGTCCGCGCGCACCGGTCCACGGACCGTTCTCCCGCCTCCCGGCCCCCTTCGCAGAAGGACGCGACGACATGAGCTTCGACCCCCGGTACCCCCAGCCGCAGGCCTCCGACCCGCGCGCTCGCTCCACCCGCAACCGGGCCATCGCCATAGGGGTCAGCGCCGCCGTCGTGGCCGGTCTCGTCGCCTTCGGCTCGTACCTGCTGCTGGAGAACTCCGAGGCGAACGAGAAGTCCGACAACGCCTCCTCCGCCCAGGACGGCAAGCACCCGGACGGGCACGGCGACTCCCACGACGACGCCAAGGGCGGGGCCATCGAGGGGCTGAAGTCCTGGGACGCCGCGAAGCTCGGCCGCCAGCACGTGGCGGGCACCGTGGACTATCCGATGAAGCCCCCGGTCGGCGGCGACCACAACGCGTCCTGGATGAACTGCGACGGCGACGTATACGAAAAGCCCCTCCCGGACGTCAACGCCGTGCACTCCCTGGAGCACGGCGCGGTCTGGATCACGTACAACGACACGGCCGCCGACGCGGAGGTCTCCAAGCTCGCCCAGCGCGTCAAGGCCACCCCGTTCACGCTGATGAGCCCGTACGCCGCCCAGGAGGGCGCGATCATGCTCTCCGCCTGGGGCAAGCAGGTCACCGTGGACTCCGCCGACGACAAGCGGGTGGACCAGTTCCTCGCCCAGTACGTCCAGGGCGCGCAGACCCCCGAGCCCGGAGCCCCCTGCACCGGCGGGCTGGCCACGGTGCCGCGGTGACGGCCCGGGACGTCACCGACGAGCGGTCGGCAGCTGACGGCCACGACCCTCACGTCCTCGTGGAGCGGCGGCGGACCCGGCGCGTCCGCCTGGCCGCCGGTGCCGCCGTCGTCCTCGCCCTGCTCTTCGCGGGGGCCGCCACCGTCGCCTCCGCGCGCGGCGACGGCAGTGGAGAGGAGGGCGGAAACACGCGTGCTCCCGGCGCCTCGTCCGCCGACGCCGGGTTCGCCCGGGACATGGCCGTCCACCATCAGCAGGCCGTCGAGATGTCCTTCGTCGTCCGCGACCGCACGGACGACGAGGACGTACGCCGTCTCGCCTACGACATCGCCAACACCCAGGCCAACCAGCGCGGCATGCTGCTCGGCTGGCTCGATCTGTGGGAGCTGCCCAAGGTCGCGCCCGGCGGGGAGCCGCCCATGGCCTGGATGGAAGGCGGGGGCCGGCACGCCCACGGCGGGCACCACTCGGACGGTGACGCCAGCGGTAGTGGTGGCGGCAACGGTGACGGGGACGGGGACGGCGTGCTCATGGCCGGTATGGCCAGTCGCTCCGAGCTGGCCCGGCTCGGGCGGCTCGACGGCGAGCAGGCCGAGGTGTTCTTCCTCCAGTTGATGACCGACCACCACAAAGGCGGTGTCGCCATGGCCGAGGCCTGTGCGTCGCAGTGCTCGGTTCCGGCCGAGCGGCGGCTCGCCCGGGGCATGGTCGAGGGGCAGCGGTCCGAGCTGGGGCTGATGCGGGACATGCTCGCCGAGCGGGGCGCCACGCCTCGGTCCTGAGCCGATGAGCGGGCCTGAGCTGGGGCGGGCCGGAGCCGGGACGGGCCTGAGCCGATGCGGGCCGCGCCCGGACGGCGGGTGAGCGGTCGCCGGTGACCGTGGCCGGTGCCGGTGGCCGATGGCCGGTGCCTGGTGGCCGGTGCCGGTGGCCGATGGGCGGTGCCTGGTGGCCGGTGCCGGTGGCCGGTGGCCGCGGGTGCGGGTGCGGGTGCGTCAGCTTGCGTCCTGCCCGCAGCGCACTCGAACGGGTGGTTGCGGTCGCGCGGCCCCGGCGGGCCCACGACGATGGGTTGCGCTCGGGGCCGTACGGCAGTGCCATCGGCACGCAGGAGGAAATCCCCCATGACGACCGCCAAAGACATCATGCACAGCGGGGCCCGCTGGATCCCGGCCCACGAGACGCTCGACCGTGCGGCGCAGCTGATGCGCGAGCACAACGTGGGCGCGCTGCCCGTCTCCGCCAACGGTGACTCGGACCGGATGGTCGGCATCATCACCGACCGCGACATCGTGGTCGGCTGTGTGGCCAAGGGGCACGATCCGGCGAAGGTCACGGCCGGCGATCTCGCGCAGGGCACGCCCCGCTGGATCGAGGCGGAGGCCGGTGTGGACGCGGTCCTGGAGGAGATGCAGACCCACCGCATCCGCCGGCTGCCCGTCGTCGAGAACAAGAAGCTGGTCGGCATGATCAGCGAGGCCGATCTCGCCCAGCACCTCACCGAGGAGCAGATCGCGGGCTGGGCCGAGAAGGTCTACTCCCGCAGCTGACACACGTGTACGACAGTGGCCCGGCACCCCATGGCCCGCTCCGGCGGAGGGTGCCGGGCCGCCGTACGTGCGTATACCCACCGGGGGTAGGGTGGCCCGCATGGCGGGTACGGCGCGGAGCGGCAGCGGGACGTTCGGGCGGCTGATGCTGCTCGCCGCGCTGCTGTTCGGGATCGTCACCATGCATACGGTCGGACATCCGGCGGAGCACAGCGATGTATCCGCAGCGGTCACCACGACTACCGCCACCACCGCCGAGCACATGGTCCCGGCCGCACCCGTCGCCGGCCCGTCGCACCCGGCGGCGCACAGCTCCCCCGGCTCCGACGCCCCCATGAGCGGCATGGATCCGCTCTCCGTCTGCCTCGCCGTCCTCGGCGTCTGGGGCCTGGCGCTCGTCGGCGCCCGGCTGCTCGGGCCGCGTGCGGACCGGCGGCCCCTCGGTACGCCGGCGGGGGCGGGGCTTCCGCTCGCGCTGCGGCCGAATCCGCCGCCGCCGATATCGGTGCTCGCCAGCGTTTCGGTGCTGCGTATGTAGGAGTGGGCGTTCACCTCCGCCCTTCTCCCTTTCCTCTTCCTCGAACCACAGTTCCTCAGAGGTGTATGCAGCATGCCCATGCAACCCACCCGACGCTCCGTGCTCGGCGCCGCTCTCGCCGTCGCCGGTACCGGAGCCCTCGCCGCCTGTTCCGGCGGCGGCAGCGGCCACGGCGGCTCCCACTCCCCCGGCGGCGGCGCCCAGGACTCCGGTACGTACGTCTCCCCCGGCGGCAAGGAGGTCCGGGCGGCGGAGGCGGCGCGCGGCTCCGGGCCCGTGCGCGAGGTCTCCCTCACCGCCACCCGTACCCGGCTCGACCTCGGCGGCGGTACCACCGTCGCCTCCTGGGCGTACGGGGACCGGCTGCCCGGGCGCGAGGTGCGGGTGACGGCGGGCGACACGCTCGCGCTCACCCTCGCCAACCATCTGCCGGCGCCCACCTCCCTGCACTGGCACGGGCTCGCCCTGCGCAACGACATGGACGGGGTTCCCGGGCTGACCCAGCGGGACATCGCACCGGGGGCCGACTTCGGCTATCGGTTCGCCGTGCCGCATCCGGGGACGTACTGGTTCCACCCGCACTCCGGCGTCCAGCAGGACCGGGGGCTGTACGCGCCGCTCATCGTCGAGGACCCGAAGGAGCCGTTGGCGTACGACAGGGAGTGGGTCGTCGTCCTCGACGACTGGGTCGACGGGGTGGACGGGTCGACGCCCGACGCGGTGCTGAAGGAGCTGTCCAGAGGGATGAGTTCCGGAGGGATGAGTTCCGGGGGGACGAGCGAGGGCGGCGGCGGGATGGATCATGGTGCGCACACCATGTCCGGAGCGGAGACGGAGGAGCCGGGCCGTGCCGGGCCCTCCCGGATGATGATGGGCGCCCGCAGCGCGCTGCTCGGCGGTGACGCCGGTGATGTCGCCTATCCGCACTACCTCGTCAACGGGCGGGTGCCGGAGGATCCGTCCTCCTTCTCCGCGCGGCCCGGTGACCGTATCCGGCTGCGGATCATCAACGCCGGTGGCGACACCGCCTTCCGGGTCGCGCTCGGCGGGCACCGGATGACCGTGACGCACACCGACGGGTTCCCGGTCCGGCACGCCACGGGGGACGCGCTGCTGCTGGGGATGGGCGAGCGGTACGACGTCCTCGTCACCGCCGAGGACGGGGTCTTCCCGCTCACCGCCCTGGCCGAGGGGAAGAAGGCGTCCGCGCTCGCCGTGCTGCGGACCGGGAGCGGGCGTGCGCCTGCCGCTTCCGTACGGCCCGAGGAGCTGGACGGGAAGCTGATCGAGGCGGGGCGGCTGGCGCCGGACCCGGCGGTGGCGCTGGCGAGGCGTGCGCCGGACCGGACGATCCGGATGCGGCTCACCGGCGGGATGGCGCAGTACGACTGGGCCTTCGACGGGCAGCCGTACAGCGCGGAGCAGCGGCGTCCGGTCGAGGCGGGCGAACGGGTGCGGGTCGTCTTCGACAACGGGACGGCCATGTGGCATCCGCTCCATCTGCACGGGCACACGTTCGCGCTCGGCGGGAACGCCGCCGGGGCCCGTAAGGACACCGCGATCGTGCTGCCGCACCGGTCCCTGACCGTGGAGTTCGACGCCGACAACCCGGGGCTGTGGATGGTCCACTGCCACAACGTCTACCACGCGGAGGCGGGGATGATGGCGGTCCTCGGCTATCGCAGCTAGCCGGACACCCCCTGGGTCCCAGGGCCTCTGCGGGTCGGCGCACATAGCTGCCTTCACCTGCGGTTTCGGCGGGCCGGGACAGATTTTGCCCGGCCCGCCGGGACATCGCGTCAGAAAGACGATTACACTGGCGGACGTGCCTCAACTACGCCTCGCACTGAATCAGATCGACTCGACCGTCGGCGACCTCGCCGGCAACTCCGAGGCGATCGTCCACTGGACCCGGCACGCCGCCGAGCAGGGCGCCCACCTGGTGGCGTTCCCCGAGATGGTGCTGACCGGATACCCCGTCGAGGACCTGGCCCTGCGGTCGTCCTTCGTCGAGGCCTCGCGACAGGCGCTGCGCGCGCTGGCCGCCCGGCTCGACGCGGAGGGCTTCGGCGAACTGCCGGTCGTCGTCGGCTACCTGGACCGCTCCGAGCACGCCGCGGCGCGCTACGGGCAGCCCGCCGGGTCTCCGCGCAACGCCGCCGCCGTGCTGCACCGCGGCGGGATCGCGCTCAACTTCGCCAAGCACCACCTGCCGAACTACGGCGTCTTCGACGAGTTCCGGTACTTCGTGCCGGGCGACTCGATGCCCGTCGTCCGGGTCCACGGCATCGACGTGGCCCTCGCGATCTGCGAGGACCTGTGGCAGGACGGCGGGCGCGTCCCGGCCGCCCGGTCCGCCGGGGCCGGGCTGCTGCTGTCGATCAACGCCTCGCCGTACGAGCGGGACAAGGACGACACCCGGCTGGAGCTGGTCCGCAAGCGGGCCCAGGAAGCCGGCTGCACGACGGCCTATCTGGCCATGATCGGCGGCCAGGACGAGCTGGTCTTCGACGGCGACTCGATCGTCGTCGACAAGGAGGGCGAGGTCATCGCCCGCGCCCCGCAGTTCTCCGAGGGCAGCGTCATCCTCGACCTGGAGCTGCCCGCCGCGGCCGCCGTGGCGCCCTCGGGCGTGGTGGACGACGGGCTGCGCATCGACCATGTGGTGCTGTCCGACCGGCCCGTGGACGCGTACGAGCCGGAGCTCTCGGGCGGGTACGCGGAGCGGCTGACGGACGAGGAGGAGATCTACTCGGCGCTGGTCGTGGGGCTGCGCGCGTACGCCGCGAAGAACGGTTTCAGCAGTGTGCTGATCGGGCTCTCCGGCGGGATCGACTCGGCGATCTGCGCGGCCATCGCGTGCGATGCGCTCGGTGCGCAGCACGTGTACGGCGTCTCGATGCCGTCGAAGTACTCCTCGGACCACTCCAAGGGCGACGCGGCCGAGCTGGCGCGGCGTACCGGGCTCAACTTCCGTACGGTGCCGATCGCGCCGATGTTCGACGCGTACATGGAGTCGCTGGAGCTCACCGGGCTGGCCGAGGAGAACCTCCAGGCGCGGCTGCGGGGTACGACGCTGATGGCCATCTCCAACCAGGAGGGGCAGATCGTGCTGGCGCCGGGCAACAAGTCCGAGCTGGCGGTGGGGTACTCCACGCTGTACGGGGACGCGGTCGGGGCGTACGGGCCGATCAAGGACGTGTACAAGTCGGCCGTGTTCCGGCTGGCGAAGTGGCGCAACCGGGCTGCGGAGGAGCGCGGGCAGACCCCGCCGATCCCGGAGGCCTCGATCACCAAGCCGCCGAGTGCGGAGCTGCGGCCGGGGCAGGTCGACACGGATTCGCTGCCGGACTACGACGTCCTGGACGCGATCCTGGAGATGTACGTCGACCGGGACCAGGGGATGGATGCCATCGTGGCGGCCGGGTTCGATGCGGAGCTGGTGGCGAAGACGTTGCGGATGGTGGATACGGCGGAGTACAAGCGGCGGCAGTATCCGCCGGGGACGAAGATCTCGCCGAAGGGGTTCGGGAAGGATCGGCGGTTGCCGATCACTAATCGCTGGCGCGAGTCGTCCTAGCGGGGGGTGGTTGCCGGGGGCGTCCGGCGGCCGCCTTTGTCCTCAAGCGCCGGACGGGCTGGGCTCCCATGTGGGTGTCCGGCCCGTCCGGCGTGTCGGTTCCGTCCTCAAGCGCCGGACGGGCTGGGTGGCTCGACCGGGCCGAGGGTGATGCTGCCTCGGGCCAGCCCGGCGTGAAGGTTCCGTCCTCAAACGCCGGACGGGCTGGAGTGG
>MUNB01000217.1 GCA_002154345.1 Streptomyces griseus | reverse complement strand
CCGCGCGGGGCCGGCGGGCGGGGTGTGCTCCGGCGTGCGCCGGGTGGAGTGCGCCCCCTTTCCGGTCTCGGGTGCCGTGGGCGTACCGGTCTCGGAGGCCTTGGCCGTACGGGGCGGCTTGACCGTTCCGGAGGGCTGGCGGTGGGCCTGGCGGCCGCGCTTGCGCTCGGCGAGGGTGCGCAGACAGGTCCACCGGGCCAGCGCGTACAGCCAGGATTGACGTTCCTCCTCGGCCGTGGGGCCCCGGGCGTCCTGCCGGTCCGCGATCGACAGGACGGCGCCGAGCGCCTCGGTGGCCGCGTCGTGGTCGCAGAGCACGGAGAGGCAGTAGGTGAACAGTCCGTCGAGATACGGCTCGTAACGTGCGGGCGGTCGCTGTGCCGGAGCGTGGGGGGCTCGGCGGTGCGCCCGGTGTGCGCCGGTGGTGTGCGTGGGGGTCTCCAGCCTGCTGCTCGTCACCCGGCGACCGTAGGCAAAGGAGCGCATGCCTCAAGTACCCCTTGAGCACATTTAATCCTTACGGGTGAATGTATCCCTCGAAAGAGTTGTGAAAGAGGACAGAGATCATGGATTCGGGCGGGAGCGCCCAGGAGCACTCGGGAGTGCTTCCGTGCGCCCTGCGTGCGGACGGACGACGCGCACACCGGCCGTGGCGCCGACCGTGCGGGCGGCGTTGTCGTACCCCACCTATACGGTGACGCCATGGCTGCCCGTACGAAAACCGCGAAGGACCGGCCGTCCTACCGCTGCACCGAATGCGGCTGGACCACCGCCAAGTGGCTCGGCCGTTGCCCCGAGTGCCAGGCGTGGGGGACGGTCGAGGAGTTCGGCGGCGC
>MUNB01000216.1 GCA_002154345.1 Streptomyces griseus | reverse complement strand
GCCGCCCGCGAGGCCGTCGCCGACGCCGGGCTCGACCCGGCCGTCTGGGACAGCGGCCGGGTCGGCGTCGTCATCGGCTCCGCCCACGGCGGACTGCCCTTCTACGACGAACAGGCCGCCGCCCTCGCCGGACGCGGCCCCCGCCGGGTCTCCCCGAAGCTCGCCCCGCTCTGCGTCGTCAACGGCGCGGCCAGCAGCGTCAGCCTGGACCTCGGCGTCCATGGACCCAGCCAGGCCGTCTCCACCGCCTGCTCCTCCGGCACCGTCGCCATCGGCACCGCCCACCAGATGCTCCGCTCCGGGGCGTGCGACATCGTCATCGCGGGCGGCGCCGAGTCCACCTGCACCCGCCTCCTGATCGCCAGCGCCTGCAGCCTCAAGGCCGTCTCCACCCGCCGCGAGGACCCCGCGGCCGCCTGCCGCCCCTTCGACACCCACCGCGACGGCTTCGTCGTCGGCGAGGGCGCCGGACTCGTGGTCCTGGAACACCCGGAGCACGCCCGCGCCCGGGGCGCCACCGTCCGCGCCCGGGTGAGCGGTTACGGAGCCTCCAGCGACGCCCACTCCGCCGTCGCCCCGGACCCCGAAGGCCTCGGCATCGAACGGGCGTTGCGCACCGCGCTCGCCGACGCGGGCCTCGCCCCGGCCGACGTCGGGCACGTCAACGCGCACGGCACCTCGACGCTCTCCAACGACCTGATCGAGGCGACCATGCTCCGCCGGGTCCTCGGCGAGCACCCCCTGGTGACCTCCACCAAGGCGATGACCGGCCACACCCTCGGCGCGGCGGGCGGCATCGAGACCGCGCTCACCGTCCTCGCCCTCCAGCACCAGCTGGTCCCGCCCACGGTCAACCTGGACGCACCCGATCCGCGGATCCCGGTCGAGGTGGTCGCCAAGGAGGCCCGCGCCGCCTCGTTCGACTGCGCCGTCAAGACCTCGCTCGGCTTCGGCGGCCACAACGCGGCACTCGTCCTCACCAAGGCCTGACGGAAGGGAACGCGGCCAGCACATGCCCGAGGAAATCATCCGGACCCTGTCGGTCGACGGGGTGCGCTACAGCTACCGCGTCCTGCCGCACCCCCGCTCCGGCGGCGTCCCCGCCACCGAACCGACGCTCATTCTCGGCGGCGCGCTCCAGGGCATGTTCGGCTGGCCGCAGATGGACGACCATCTGGGCCCGGCCGCCGACGTGGTCACCGCCGACCTGCCGGGCATGGGCAGCGCCGACCCGCTCCCGCCGGGCCCCGCCGCCGATCTGCTGCGCCGGGCCGTCCTCGCCATCGCCGACGACCTCGGCGCACCCAGGATCAACCTCTTCGGCTTCTCCTACGGCACCGCCATCGCCTTCGGCTTCGCCCGCCACCACCGGGAGCGGGTGGCGCGCCTGGCCCTCGGCGGCGTCCCGGTCCACATCGACGCGGCCCAGGTCGCCTGCTGGGAGCGGGCCCGGCAGCAGCTGGCCGCGGGCGACCGCGAGGGGTTCGCCGCCACGGCGGCCGACGCGCTGATGTGCCTGGACCCCGAACGCCACGTGCACCGGCGGGAGTTGGCCCGCCGCTATGTGCGGCGCTCGTTCCTGCACGCGCTCACCCACTCGCCGCACGCGGCGGACTCGCTCTACCGGGCGCTGGCCGACCGGCCCGACTTCTCCGGCGGGCTCACCGGCGTACCGGCGCTGGTCTTCGCCGGGGAGCACGACACGGTCACCTCGCCCGCACGGCAGCGGGAGTTCGCCGCGACGATCGAGGGCAGCCGGTTCCTGACGATCGGGGAGGCCGACCACTGGGTGGCGCTGGAACGGGCCGACGAGGTGGCCTCGCTGGTCTCGCGGTTCTTCACCGGACGCGAGCCGGTGGCCGGCGCGGTCACCCTGCCGCGCCAGGCGGGCGCCCCGGTGGGGCGGACCTGAACCTCCGGTCCGCCCCACCGGATCACGGCCTCAGTGCCCGTGGCCGTGCGAACCCTCGGCCTTGATCCGGACCACCTGCGGGTCGTGGTCGCTCGCCTGGTCGGCGAACTCGGCGTTGATGTGCACCACGTCGTAGTCGAGGCGGCGGATGCCGGGGCTCGTCAGGATGTGGTCCAGCGTCTGCGCGTTGCCGTCGAAGACGTAGCTGTACCGCTCGGACGCGGGCAGCGTCGTGATCAGCGGCTTGAGCACCTTGCCCCGGGTCAGCGCCTTCATCGTCGGCGAGAACTCGAAGTCGTTGAAGTCCCCGAGGGCGACGACCCTGGCGGACCTGTCCGCCTTGAGCAGCGAGGCGACGAAGGTGTTGACCTCGGCGGCCTGCTGGATCCGCTTCGTCTCCGAGGAGCGCGTCGGCTCCTGGTAGCGGCCGTGCAGCGGCTGGTCGCCGCCCTTGGACGCGAAGTGGTTGCCGATGACGAAGACCGGCTTGCCCCGGAAGACGAACTCGCCCACCAGCGGCTTGCGGCTGTCCGCCCACGCCGCGCTCGCCGGGTTGATCCGGCCGGGCGAGGCGGAGAGCCGGACGCCCTTCCCCGCCTTCACGGCCTCCACCGCCGTGGTGGCGTCGCCGCCCGGACGGTCGGTGAAGGAGACCCGCTGGGGGTTGTAGAGGAAGACGTTACGGATGTTGCCGCCGGGCTCGCCGCCGTCCTTGTTGTTCTCCGGGGCGATGTAGCGCCAGGCGTACCGCGGCCCGCCCTGCGCGACGATCGCGTCCGTGAACCGCTTCAGCGTCGCCTCGGAGCCCACCGTGCCGTCGTTGACCGCGCCGTTGTCGTCCTGGATCTCCTCCAGCGAGACGATGTCGGGGGAGGAGAGGTTGACCGCGACACCCTCGGCCAGGGTGTCGAACTTGGCCTGGTCGTCGCCGGCGTCGAGGTTCTCCACGTTGTACGTGGCGACCGCCAGCTCGTCCTTCTTCTGCTTGCGGGTCACCTCGCGCCGCAGCTTCTTGTCGACGACCGTGCCCAGCTCGGTGGCCTGCACGTTGTAGCCGCCGTACGAGGCGTAGTCGAGGACGCCGGTGGTGCGGCCCTTGAGGACGTCGCCGACGTTGGCCGTCGGCACCGGCTGTGCCGGGTCCAGCGACATCACCTTGAGCCGGCCGGTGTTCTGGTCCTGGTACGAGGCGTAGAGCGTGCCGCCGCGCCGGGTCGGGTTCTCCTTCGGCTTGACGGTCACCCAGATCTCGTCGTACGCGGTCGTCGCCCCGGTCACCCGGGTGTCGGCGATCCGGACCCGGGAGCCCTCCAGCGCCTCGTACAGGTCCAGGGCGTAGCGCTTCGGGTTCAGGGGCAGTGCGTCGATCGCCCCGCCGTCCGCCGAGGGCACGTAGCGGCCGGGAACCGAGCGGGCGTCGAGGACGACCGGGGCGGGCAGCGCGTTGCCGGAGGAGAGGACGGTGGTGCGCGGCGCGGTGATCTGGGTGATCGACTGGGTGCCGGTGCCCGGGTAGTACTCGGCGACCTTGCCGCTGACCAGGACCGCGTCGCCGACCCGCACGGCCGGGACGGCGGAGCCGGTGTAGACGAACAGGCCCTCGCTGGTGCGCGGGTCGTCGTCGGGCGCGGTGTCCTGGATCCAGAAGCCGCGCGAGCCGCCGGCGCGCACGCCGGTGACGACGCCCGGGACGCCGTCGACCGTCGAGCCGTCGAGCGGGGAGAGGCGGGTGGTGCCCTGGATGTCGTGGATCCGTACGTCACCGGGCTCGGTGGGGCCGGGCTCCTCGGGCTCCTGGCCGCCGCCGGACGTCTCGCCCTTCGTGTTGACCGGGGTCGGGGCGGCCGCGGTGAGATCGGCCGCGTTGTCGTCGGTGTCGGCGAGCGAGGCGGCCCGCGCCACGGACGCGGTGGCCGAGGCGCCGGGGACCGGGCCGCTGCCCTCCCGGACGACCGCGGAGCCGTAGCCGACCAGGTCGACGATCCGGGTGTCCGCCGTGCAGTCCGCCGCCGACTTGCAGGTGAGCGGGGCCGTCCCGGAGACCAGGGCGACGGTGCCGCTGCCCGCCGCCATGGCGACCGTGCCGGTGGCGTCGGCGGTGGGCAGCGCGACCGTTCCGCCGGTGCCCGCGGCCTGGGCGACCAGGTAGCGGCCGCCGGGCGCGATCGACCCGGTCAGCTCGGAGACCTGCCACTGCGAACCGGCCGACGGGCTGCCCGGCAGGTACTGGACGCTGAGACCGCCGACCTCGAAGGGCGCGGAGCCGGCGTTGGCCAGCTCGACGAAGTCCCGGGTCAGCGTCGCGCCGGAGTTGCCCCCGCCGCCGTACACCTCGGAGATGACGGCGGTGGCGGACGGGGCCGCCTGGGCGGCGGGCAGGGCGGTCACCGCGAGCGCGACGGCGACGGCGCCGGTCAGCAGGACGGAACCGGATCTGTATATCTGCACGGGAGGTGCCCCCAACTGAACTGAGTAGTAGGGGCAAAAGCTATGCGCGTAGAACAAGGCATGACAAGGCATCATCGGTTAATTCCCGGCATCATCCGGATGGAGGACGGGTCTCACCGCCCCGCACCGATCGCCGCACCCCCGCTTCGCGCGCCCGCCACACGCCTGTCACATGCGGCAACGGACGGGCAACGCGCCCTGCTGAGACGGTCGTCCACCATGCGGTCGAACGGCTCCCGCAGGGCTACGACACCGTCGTCGGCGAACAGGGCCTCACCCTCTCCGGCGGCCAGCGCCAGTGCATCGCGCTCGCCCGCGCCCTGGTCGGCGACCCGGCGATCCTGGTCCTGGACGACGCGACCTCCGCCATCGACGCCCGCGTCGAGGCCGAGATCCACGCCGGACTGCACGCCGAGACCCGCCGCCGGACCACCCTGATCGTGGCGCACCGCCGCTCCACCCTGGAGCTCGCCGACCGGATCGCCGTGCTGGACGGCGGCCGTGTCACCGACACCGGCACGCTGGACGAACTCCGCGCCCGCTCGGCCCTGTTCCGTACGCTGCTGTCCACCGCCGAGCCCACGGCCTCCGAGCCCGTGGCCGAGGCGCCGGCCGGCTGGGTCACCGCCGACCTGTGGCTCCGGGACGAGGCCGCGGGCGTCGACACCGAGGAGTCCACCGCCGTCCGGGCCGCCCAGGCGCTGGCCGAGGCCGCCGCCACCTCCGGGCCCGGCCGCGGCGGACCCGGCGGCGGAGTGCTCGGCTCGGCCCCGCCGAGCCCCGAGCTGATCGCCGGACTCGCCCGCCTCCCGCTGCCCGAGGCCGACCCGAAGGTCACCACCGAACAGGCCGTCGCCGCCGACCCGGAGTTCCACCTCGGCACCCTGCTGCGGCCCTTCCGGCTGCCGCTGTTCCTTGGGCTGCTGCTGGTCGCCCTCGACGCCGCCGCCCAGATCGCCGTACCGGTCCTCGTCCGCCACGGGGTGGACCACGGTGTCGCCCGGCAGGCCGGGGGAGTGCTCCTGGCGGCCGCCGCCGTCGCCGGGCTGGTCGTCGCGGCGAACTGGCTGATCGGGATCGCCCAGGTCCGCACCACCGGCCGCACCGGCGAACGGCTGCTCTACACCCTGCGGGTGAAGACCTTCGCCCAGCTCCAGCGGCTCGGCCTGGACTACTACGAGCGGGAGCTCGGCGGCCGGATCATGACCCGGATGACCACCGACGTGGACGCCCTGTCGAACTTCCTCCAGACCGGTCTGATCACCGCCGTCGTCAGCCTCCTCACCGTCCTCGGCGTGCTGGTCGCCCTGCTCGTCATCGACGCGGGCCTCGCCGTCGTCCTGCTCCTCGCCCTCCCCGTCCTGATCGGCGCCACCGCCCTCTTCCGCCACTACTCGGTCCCCGCCTACCGCGAGGCCCGCGAACGCGTCAGCGCGGTCAACGCCTGCCTCCAGGAGAACGTCACCGCCATCCGCGTCACCCAGGCGTTCCGCCGCGAGCAGCACAACGCCCGCGACTTCGCCGAACTGGCGTGGGGGTTCCGGGACTCACGGCTGCGCGCCCAGCGGTACATGGGCACGTTCTTCCCGTTCGTGGAGTTCCTCGGCACCCTGTCCACCGCCGCCGTCCTGGTCGTCGGCGCGGGCCAGGTGCGCTCCGGCGAGCTGAGCGCGGGCACCCTGATCGCCTTCCTCCTCTACGTGGAGCTGTTCTTCTCGCCCATCCAGCAGCTCTCGCAGGTCTTCGACGGCTACCAGCAGGCGGTCATCGGCCTCGGCCGCCTCCGCTCCTTGATGCGCACCCCAGCCGGCACCCCGCAGCCCGAACAGCCGGTCGCCGTGGGCCGGTTGCGCGGCGAGGTGGAGTTCGACGAGGTGTCGTTCGGTTACGCGGGCGGCGGCGGCCAGGAGGTCCTGCACGGGCTGCGGCTGCGCATCGCGCCCGGTGAGACCGTGGCCCTGGTCGGGGCCACCGGAGCGGGCAAGTCCACCGTCGTCAAACTGCTGGCCCGCTTCTACGACCCGACCGCCGGAACCGTACGGGTCGACGGCCACGATCTGCGCGACCTCGACCTGCCCGCCTTCCGGCGCAGACTCGGGCTCGTACCGCAGGAGCCGTACCTGTTCAGCGGAACCGTGCGGGACGCCATCGCCTACGGACGGCCCGAGGCCACCGACGCCGAGGTGGAGGCCGCGGCCCGGGCGGTGGGCGCGCACGAGATGATCGCCGGACTCCGGCTCGGCTACCTCCAGCAGGTGGGGGAGCGCGGCCGCAATCTCTCCGCCGGACAGCGCCAGCTCCTCGCCCTGGCCCGCGCCGAACTCGTCGACCCGGACGTCCTGTTGCTCGACGAGGCCACCGCCTCGCTCGACCTGGCCACCGAACGCCGGGTCGCCGCCGCGACGGACGCCCTGTGCCGTCGGCGTACCACCGTGGTCGTCGCCCACCGGCTGACCACCGCCGCCCGCGCCGACCGGGTCGTCGTCCTCGACGCCGGAGCCGTCGTCGAGAGCGGGACGCACACCGAACTCCTCGCGGCGCGGGGCCCGTACCACCGCCTGTGGGAGGCCTTCCGGCAGACCGGCGTTCCGGCCGTGCCCGACCGGGACCACCCCGACACCACCAGTCAGCTCGTCAAGGAGAGTGCCAGATGACCGAATACCGCAACCTCGGCCGCACCGGCGTCCGGGTCAGCCCGCTCGCGCTGGGCACCATGATGTTCGGGGCGCGCGGCAACACCGATCACGACGACAGCGTCCGGATCATCCACCACGCCCTGGACTCCGGCATCAACTTCGTCGACACCGCCGACGTCTACTCGCAGGGCGAGTCCGAGACCATCGTCGGCAAGGCGCTCGCGGGCGGCCGGCGTGACGACGTGGTGCTGGCCACCAAGTTCCACGGCCGCCTGGGCGACGACCCCAACGCGTTCGGCAACAGCCCGCCGTTGGATCATCCGCGAGGTGGAGAACAGCCTGCGGCGGCTGGGCACCGACTGGATCGACCTCTACCAGGTGCACCGCCCCGAGCCCGACACCGACTTCGACGAGACGCTCGGCGCGCTCTCCGACCTGGTCCACCAGGGCAAGATCCGCTACATCGGCACCTCCACCTTCGAGCCCTCCGCGATCGTCGAGGGCCAGTGGACCGCCGAACGCCGGGGCCGCGAGCGCGTCGTCGCCGAGCAGCCCCCGTACTCGCTGCTGGCCCGGGGCATCGAGCGCGAGGTGCTGCCGGTGGCGCAGCGGTACGGGCTCGGTGTGCTGTCCTGGAGTCCGCTGGCGGGCGGCTGGCTGACCGGCCGCTACCGCAAGGGCGCCGAGCAGCCGGCCTCCAGCCGCGCCGAGCGCCAGGCCGCCCGGTTCGACATCACCGCGCCCGAGAACGCGGCCAAGCTGGCCGCCGCCGACGCGCTCGCCGTCCTCGCCGAGGAGGCCGGACTCACCCTCGTCCAACTCGCCCTGGCCTTCGTGCTGGAGCACCCGGCCGTCACCTCGGCGATCATCGGGCCGCGCACCTTCGCGCAGCTGGAGAGCCAGCTCGGCGCCGACAAGGTGAGGCTGAGCCGGGACGTCCTCGACCGGATCGACGAGATCGTCCCGCCCGGCGTCAACCTGTCGGCACGCGACGCCGGTTACACCCCGGCGGTCCTCACCGACGCGTCCCTGCGCCGCCGTTCGGCCTGACGGCGCGGGAAGCGGGCCGGGGTCACTGGCGGATGCGGTCGCGGATCCAGACCCCGGCCTCCTTCAGGACCCCGGTCCCCGTCCAGTTGCTCCCGCTGCAGGTGCCGGTCTTGAAGACGGCGCCGGAGCGGTGGTCGTCGGAGTAGTTCCAGTTGGTCCAGGAGATCTTCTTGCGCTTCATCAGATCGAGGTAGCGCTGCGACATCGTGAAGTCGTTGGCGCCCTCGCCCGCGTAGTCCTGCGTCCCGAACTCCGTGACGAACACCGGCAGTCGGTCGGAGGCCCGGTCGAGGGTGTTGAGGTACTCCTCGCGGTGCGAGGCCGCGTAGAAGTGGAAGGTGTACATGATGTTCGAGGCGTTGACGGGGTTGTTCACGACCTCGGACTCGCTGGAGCCCTCGGACACCCCGAAGGACGACCAGGCGCGGGTGCCGACCAGCACCACCGCGTCGGGGTCCTCGGCCCGGATCACCGGGATGATCTGCTCGGCGTAGGACTTGATGCCCGACCAGCTCACCCCCGAGGGCTCGTTGGCGATCTCGTAGAGCACGCCCGGGTGGTTCTTGTACTTCTTCGCCATCGCCGTGAAGAAGGTCTTCGCCCGGTCCAGGTTCACGTTCGGGTCGCCCGGCGAGAGCATGTGCCAGTCGATGACCGCGTACATGCCGCGCGCGTGCGCCGCGTCGACGAACTTCTGCGCCCGGGCGGTGAACCCGGCCGGGTCGGTCTCGTAGCCGCCCTCCTGTACGTAGGTGGAGACGCGCAGCACATCGGAGCGCCAGTCCTGGGCGAGCGCGTCGAGCGAGCCGTCCGTGACGCACTGGGCGTACCACTGGGTGCCGTGGGTGCTCATCCCGTTGAGGGCGACCGCCTCGCCGGAGGCGTTGCAGAGCTGGAGACCACAGACGGAGAGCTGCCCGTTGGCGGCGAGCGGGGTGGCGGCGGTGGGAGCGGCGCCACCCCGCTCGCCGCCAACG
>MUNB01000215.1 GCA_002154345.1 Streptomyces griseus | reverse complement strand
GGATGGCGGCGCCTTCCGCGAGCCCTTGCCCGACGACATCAGACTGATCACGCGTGCCGCGCGAAGCGAGGCGCAGGACTGCGGATCCGATGCGTCGGAGCCACGGCGGCAGGATCATGCGGCAAAAACGAGGTTGCCATTTTCCACGGAGGGGGACGAATGCGGTCGATCATTCCCGACTATCTGACCGAGGTATTGGGCGCTGTGCAGCCGGACACGTCCGGAAAGCTGGCGGGATACATACCCGAGCTGGCTGCAGCGGACCCCGACCGCCTCAGTGCCGCCTTCGCCATGATCGACGGAGAGGTCTACGGTGCCGGCGACATCGACACCGAATTCACGATCCAATCGATCTCCAAGCCGTTTGTGTACGCGCTGGCATTGGCAGATCGCGGTTTCGACTCTGTGATCGCCAAGGTCGGTGTCGAGCCGTCCGGAGAGGCGTTCAACGAGATCTCCCTCGAAAGCGACACCGGTCGCCCGCGCAATCCGATGATCAACGCCGGCGCGATCACCGTCCACTCCCTGGCCGGCGCGGAGGCGCAGAACCCCACCGAGCGGGTGGAACGCGTGGTCGACGGCCTCTCGGCCTTCGCGGGACGTCGACTGGCGATCGATGAGGCCGTATACGCGTCGGAGATGAAACACGCCCACCGGAACCTCGCCATCGCGCACATGCTCCGCAGCCACCACATCCTCGTAGAGGACGCGAGGGCTGTCGTCGACGGCTATACCCGCCAGTGTTCCGTGCTCGTCAGCACACGTGATCTGGCCATCATGGCCGCGACGCTGGCGAACCGCGGGATGAACCCTCTCTCGGGCGAGCAGGTGGTCCCGGAACCGGTGGTACGCCAGGTGCTGAGCGTCATGTTCAGCTGCGGAATGTACGACGCGGCCGGCGACTGGGGCACCCAGGTCGGCATCCCCGCGAAGAGCGGGGTCGCCGGGGGCCTGATCGGCGCACTGCCCGGACAGATCGGCATGGCCACGTTCTCACCGCGACTGGACAACCACGGGAACAGCGTTCGCGGGGTGTCACTGTTCGAACGGTTCTCGTCGGACATGGGTCTGCACGTGATGGAGGTCCCCGCCACCGCGCGCGGCTTTGCGGACCAACCACGTCGTCGGCGGCGGACCGGACGCGCTCCGGGCTCTTCACCTGCAGGGCGGTATCGGCTTCGCCGGAGCCGAGAGGATCATCCGGGAGACCGTGGGCACCTCGTACCCGGAAACCGGGGTGGCTCTGGACCTCACCCGGGTCCATGCGATCGATGACGTGGCCCGGCGCATGCTGCTGGAAGTCGCGCGTCGGCTGACGCTCGACGGCCACGAGGTCTACTTGGTCGACCCGGAATCGATCATGCCCGACCCCGATCCGGGCGACGGCGGACGAGTGACCGTCGTGGACAGCCTGGACAAGGCCGTGGTCGCGCAGCAGGGCATGTCCCGGGACAGGAGCCGACTGCGGGGGAGGGGCTAGGCCATGCTTTGAAGGTGGTGCACGATGGAGTCGACCGCGTACCGATCGAAAGAAGCCTCGTGGTTGATCCCGTGCTCGAGCACGCCCTGCGCTGTCTCCGCTCTGTAAAGTCGCGGCAGCCGTCCGATGGGTGCTCCGCCGAGTTCGCTGACTGGCGGGAGAGGATCGCTGAGGCCTTGGATGCGTTGGCCCCCGCGCTGGTCTTCGAAGAGGACAGGGCCAGAGCCAGAGCGGAGGCAGCAGCAGCACGGGAGCAGGCCGCAGACGTGCGACGTCGGGGTGAGGTTCAGGGCTAGCGAGCGCTGATACTGCGGGCGGCCATCCAGATGGTGAGGTCGCGGACGATCTCGTAGCCGCTTTCGTCCAGGACGGCCACTGAGGCGAACCAGACAGGGGCGTCCTCGTCGGACTGGACGACGACGAAGGTGTTGTGGGCGTCTTTGATGTCGCTGATCATCATGACCGGAACACCCTCAAAGGGGTCATCAACGCGGTCGCCGTTCTCACTATCGGCGCCGTGGCACTGAGCCCCCCCATCGTTGTTGTTGCTCCTCGCTCTGTCCACCGTGGTCGCGGTCAGCATGGCATGCGTAAGCGACTGCACCGGCAGGTCACGGCTATTCGCCGATGGCGGCTACAGGACGGTGGCCTCCCTCGAAGCGGACCGAGAGTTTGTCGAACCTTGTGGCCATCGCCCGGTTGCGCTTGAGCCGTTTGATCCCGCACTCGACCGCGTGCCGGGCCTTGCAGTCCTCGCGGTCGAACGCCGGGGGCCGCCCGTTGACCCTCCCCTTCCGCTTGCGGTTCCTGGCCTGGCCGGCGGGCTCCGGGATCGTGCACCGGATCCCGCGCTTTCGCAGTTGGCCCGGTTGGGCGGGACGAATACGCCTTGTCGCCCCGCACTCGCAGCGGACGGACACGGGGACGGCCGGGTCCGGTGCGGGGCACTCGAATGCCTTCCAGCACAGCGTCGAACCGAGGGCTGTCACCACGCTGGCCTGCGGTGACAGCAGCGACAAGGGCCGCTGGCCCTGTTCGCGGGCCAGGTAGATCTTGGTGGTGAGGCCTCCCCGGGACCGGCCCAGGCCGTGGTCGTCGGGTTCGACCTGGAGACCGCCTGGCGGTTCCTTCTGGGCCTGCCCGTCGCGGCGGGCGCCTGCGGCGTGCTGGTGGGCCCGGCAGATCGTGGAGTCGATATTGACCTCCCACGTGATCAGCCAGCCGCGTCCGCCCGGGCCTGCAGTCTGGTCAGCAGTTCAGGCCAGGTGCCGTCGCGCTGTCAGCGGCGGAAAAGTCCGTAGACCGTCTGCCACGGCCCGTAGTCCGCCGGGAGATCTCGCCGAGGAACACCAGTCCTCACGCCCGGAGACGGTCTACCCAACACCGCAACCGGCAACAACGTCTCCAGCGCCGACCACTGCTCGTCAGAAAGGTCCCCTCGCTCCACACCAAGATCATCACGACGCGGGACGAGGAACGGATTCGACTTGAAGAACATGGCCTAGCCGATGCAGTGAGCGCGACAGCGGTAGTGCCGTCGCGTCAGCGATAAGTGCGGTTGGAGGGCCACTGGCGGGCCATCGCCTGCGGGATACCTCGGCCAGCTCGGGCGGCCTGCTCGCAGCCTCGTTCTGCGCGATGCGGCCGGGGCGCGGGATCGAAGCCCCCGGGGCGAGTGGCAGCAAGATCCTGTCGGCCGCCCGCAGCCCGCGCCCGCAGGCTGTCCCCGCAGGTCCGGCAGAGCTGCTCTGCACACCTGAGCGGTCGATGTGTGACTGCGAGCCAGGACCCTTTTGTGATAGGCGCCACAAGCCACAATCCATGAGTATCGCCAATGGTGCGAGCAGACCAGCATGTTCTGGGCATTCACCGGGGCCTGCCGCGTAAGCGGTATGGAGGACGTGCCGATGGCCTCGATACGCTTGGTCCATGAACGCAACACCGTGCTGGCTGACCCCGGAGCAGCAGGCCGCCTGGGACGGCTTCATCCGCATGCAGGAGAAGCTCATCGGACGGCTCTCCCGCCACGTCCAGGCTGACTCCAGCATGTCCGCCGCCGACTTCATCGTGCTGGCCAAACTCACTGAGGCCGGCGGACGCATGCGCTTCATGGACCTCACCAAACTGGTGGAGTGGGAGAAGAGCCGCATGTCCCACCAGGTGGCGCGGATGGCGAAGCGCGGCCTGGTGACCAAGGAGGAATGCCCCGACGACGGACGCGGCTCCTTCATCGTCGCCACCCCGGCCGGCCGGGAGGCGATCGAGGAGGCCGCGCCCCTGCACGTCGAACACGTCCGGCGGCTGTTCATCGACGCGCTCACCCAGGAAGAGCTGGACGCCCTCGCCCGCATCGCGAACCGCGTCCTCGCCCACATGGAGAAGCAGCCCGACTGACCGGCTCCGGACAGCGCCGCGTCGTACGCATCGGCTCGCGAGGCGGGGTCAGACGGGCTTGAGCAGTTCGCGGAGATTGCGCATGCGTAGCTTGACGTCGGCGATGTCGGCGGTGTCGGCGGTGCGAGTCACGTCCTCCTCGCCCAGGGAGTGGACTTCGCGGCAGGGGCGGCAGAGCCCGTCGAAGAGGGCTTCGGGGCGGCCGGGCCGGCCGCAGTCGGTGCATTCCATGAGGATGCGGCGGGCCGGGGCGGGAGTGCTGGACCGGGCGTTCTCGGTGGGCAGCCGGGGAGGGATCTTGTCGACGAGACGGCGGCGGACGAAGCCGAGGGGGCTGTCGACCCGTGCGGGAAGCCCTGCTGTGAGAGCGCCGGTCAGATAGTCGACGGTCACGCCCCGGTCGAGCCATTCCGTCGCCTGCGCTTCCAGGGCGGCGCAGTCAGCGGCGGAGAGCGTCAGCCGGTGATCGTCGCGGCCGAGGCGGGCGAGGGCGAGGTAGGCGGGGGACGTCGAGCTGGCTGCCTCCGGGGCAGGGGGCGCGGGCTCGGCGTCCGGGGCCGGTTCCTGGTCCGGGGTGTTTTGGTGCGGTACGGCGGGGAGTTCGGGGGCCTGTTCCGTACCAGGGTCTTCCGGGGAGGGCGGCGGCTCCTCGGCCGGGCCGCCGAGTGGCGGGAGCGCCGCGTCGGACGCCGGGATGTCCGGCGCGGGGGCCTCGTCCGGGCTGTTGTTCTCGGTGGCGAGGTAGGCGTTCCACCATTCACTGTCGCGGGCGGTGCGGGACCAGAAGGTCCGGAAGACCCAGCGGGTTTCGTCGCTCGCGCTGGTGACGGAGCACCGGACGCGGCGGAGGTGTCCGGCGACGGAGAGGGCGTTCAGAGCGGTGGAGATGGCTTGCTGCCCGTAGAGGGGGAGCTGCTTGGCGAGCTGCTTGACGCTCATCGCGGCACCTTCGGGAAGGTGGTCCACGAACCCGGCGACGTAGCGTTCGCGCGTCGGCAGGAGGCTGAAGTCGGTGCGCGTGCGGGCTTGCTGGCCGGGTGCGGAGCGCTTGCCGTACCCGGGATTGGCCATCGGGTACGTGGTGGAGAGTGCGGGGGCGGGCAGGGCGGAGCTAGTGTGCTTGGTAGCCACGAGGTCGGCTTTCTAGTGTGCGTCGATCTTGCGGTGAGACCCCGGCCTGGTGCTGTAACACCGCGTCGGGGTCGATTAGTTCTCGCACCGTAAGCGGCGGTCACGCTGCGCCGCAAGCTGTCACGATTAGTCATACTTCCTGGCCGTGACGGGGTGGGGAGGGAGGGAAGGTTTTCCCTAACCCCCTTCTTCTACCTACCGGTTAAAGAAGGCGCTCGTGTCACGGGTCTCGCATCCCGAAGCCCGAGACTCGGCACCCGAGCTTCGGGCCGGGCCCCCGGTTCACGTACCCCCGGAAGAGTGAGTCGGCCGTCCCGAAGCCCGAGTCGCGAGTCTCGGGTCCCGAGCTTCGGTGGACGCCTACGGCTTGCCTTCGCCGAGGGTGGTGCGCAGCCAGTCGAGGCTTCCCTGTGACAGGAGTTCGTCGGCGAGGCGGTTGGCGGTGTCGGTGACGAGGCGGCCGCGGCTGTTGTCGATCCAGCGCTGGGCGTTCTCGTAGCCCTGGGTCTTGTACTCGATGCCCTGGAGCATGCACTCCAGCTTGTCCGCGTCCCGGGCGCAGACCGCCTCCGGCGACTCCTTCGCCTCGTACTCCGCGACCAGCTCACGGACCGCCGAGGCCAGCACCTCGGGCATGCCCGCCGTCTGGTCGGCGGTGACCTCCTGCGGGTCACCGGCGGGCGCGTACTTCTTCCCGAGGTGGTTCACGTCCCCGGTACGGGTCTCCTGGGTGTCGTGCCACACGGCGAGGTACGCGGCCCGGGCGGGGTCCGCGCCCTCCAGCTTCGCAATGATCGTGGCGATCAACGCCGTACGCCACGAATGCTCGGCCACACTCTCCGGATCACGCACTCCGGCCATCCACCAGCCGGTGCGCCGCGTCTGCTTGAGCGTGCCCGCCTCGTACAGAAAGCGGCCCACCGCAGACAGATCGTCAGCCACGACCCACTCCTCTCACGCCTCGGCGAGGCGGATTGCGTACCGGATGCCTTCAGACGTTGTGAGGCTGTGCCTGGTGCGCCGCCGCGATCCGGTCGATTCGTGCGGCCAGTTCGAAATCGGCTGCGGTGAGCCGGTGCCCGGCGTCGTGCGTCGTGATCCGGAACCGTACGTGATCCCACCGCAGGTCGATGTCCGCGTGGTGTCCGACGAGCCGCTCGACGTCCGCGACGTTGACAATCAGTGCGACGCCGCCGTGGTACCGGACACCGAACGCGCGGGTGATCGTGTCCCCTTCACGCACCCACCCCGGCAACTCGGCCAAGCGCGCTGCGATCTCCTCGTCCGGCAGCGGATCCATGCCCATCGTCAGCCCTCCTCGATCACCAGCACCAGGACCTCCGCAAGGTACCGGCCTACCTGGCGACCTGTGTCCGCGCGGGGCAGTTGTCAGCCCTCTGCTCGATATGTGAAGACGTTCGTGTTCGACATCAGCGAGGCTCTCAACTCCGAAAAGGCTCACGGCCACCGAGCTGCTGCGCGAGTCCAGTCTGAGACGAGACGTCGCCTGCGGCGACCACAGAGTCCTCATCGAGGAGTTCCAAACCCGCGTCAAACCCCAAAACGCCACCCCGGCCGCCATGCAAGAACTCGTCGACCGGTACGGCGAGGTGCAAGAGAAGCTGGCTGCCATCACGAAAAAGCTCGCAACCGAGCAAGCCGTCAGCGCCGCGTTGCGCCGGATCGTCGCCGAGCTCGATTTGGAGCTCGCGCACGCCCGGGAGCAACCTGAACAGTCAGGGACCGTCACCCGCCTTCCCGCCGTACGTCGGCGGAACCGGTCCGGATGAGGTCCGCTCCGGGAGGGCCGGCACGTGTTCCGGCCTCGGGAACATCGGGTACAGCGGGGTCGCCGCAGCCAAGGTGGTACGCCCGGCCAACACCCTCCGCCACAAGCCCATGGTGGCTTCGCCGTAGCGGTGCATCGGGTCCGGAAGGCTGCGCGCGGCGGGGCTGTCCTACACGGCCGGCAGACGGAGCATCGGTTCGAAGGCCACGTCCTCCTCGCCCTCGACCGAAGGGAGGAAGCCGTCCGGGACGGTGCGGGCGGCCGTGGTCAGGAGGCGTGCCAGGACCTCGGGCTCGGTGGCCGAGGGGAGGCGCAGGGCTGCGAGGAGGCGGTCGCGAACCTCGGGGTGGTCGGGGTTGTCCTCAAGGTAGTCGGCGTTGAGCGCGGGGGGACGGACGCCGGCCAGGGCGTCGTGCCAGGAAGGGAGGACGATGGCCAGGGTCAGGGCCTCGGCGAGGGACTCCGCGATAAGGGAGGCCTGGCCCTCGGAGTCGGTGTAGAGGACGGGGCGGACGCGGTCGGAGTCTGCCGGGCCGCAGAGGTAGTGGGTGCCTCCCGCGTTGCAGCCGGCCACGGGCTCCACCGGGAGACCGGCCGGAAGGGCGATCGACTCGATGGGGTCGGTCCGCGTGAGGTCGAACTCGCCGTCGCAGGCGAGGTACGCCTCGATTTTGGGCTCGGCGGCGATCCGGCGGAGCAGGGCCTCGTCGGAGAGGGCGGCCGGGTTGAGGCCGCGGGCGGCTTCAGGGGTCAGGGGGTAGCCCGCGAGGACGTGGCGGACGGTGTCGAGGGGGACGGGCCGCCCGTAGTCCTCCTCGAAGTGCGCCTGGACGGCCTCGGGGGAGCGATCGGTGAGGAGGCGGAAGAGGTGCCCGGAGCCGTCCGGGTCCGGGTTGCCCGAGGGGAACTCGATGCCCGAGCCGGTGCGCCAGGCGCTGCCGCCGGTCTCCCACCACAGGCAGGCGGTGACCCGCGGGGCGCCGAGGCCCTCGTCGACGAAGGCCGGGTCGTCCAGGAGCGGGCGCAGCGCGGTGGGAACCTCGTCGATGACACCGGGCCAGATCTGTTCGTCATCCGTGCCGTACGGGCTCATCTCCGACTCGTGGTCGAAGCCGCGGACGAGCACACCGGCCGAGGTGAAGAGGACGGAGAAGTCGTCACCCGAGCCGTTGTCCATCAGGGCCACCTCCGTCCCAGGCCCCCAGGTGGTGGAGAAGGAGTAGCGGGAGAACCGCGGGTCGCGGCAGATCGCCTGGTCCAGCACGGCCAGCGCGCGCATGTGCGCGCGGAGCTCGGCGGGGTTCGGGAGGAGGGCGGCGGTCGTGTGCACGGTGTCCATGGGCTCAGGTAAGCAGCCACCGCTGACACCCAGGGCGGCGGTTCGGTCACACCCGCTCTCTCATTCAGGGAACGAAAAGCCCAGCTCACGCAGGCGGGGCAAGCACACTGCGAGGCATTGCTCCACAGACGCGGCATCGGTTCGCACAAGGACGTCCTCGCGCAACGGCGCTCCACTGGCGACGAAGGTCCAAGGCTTGCCCCTCGCTGCCATCCGCTCAGCGTCGGCCTTGAACAGCACCGTTACGCCCTGTTCAGCCAGTGCTTCCATGATCGCGACGACGTCCACCGACACTCTCCCCTCCCGAGGCGCTTCGAACGCGCCATCGAACGAACATACTCACTCCGGGCCGGACCCTGGACACCGCCCGCATGACCCAAAGTGACCGATCGGGGCGCTCTGAGCTGGAATACACGACACCTCAACATGCGAGCTCACCAGTCCCGAGGCCCTGTTCCAAACAAGCGGACTCCTCGTTGGCCGACAACGCACCTGCCTAATGAATGTTGGGGAGTGGGATTGCTCCAAGCCTTCGGTGGAGTTCTTCGCGAAGATCCTGGAGGGGGCCGGTGCCCCTGCGCGCGACACCGTGTACGTCGGCGATCACCCCGCGAACGACACGTTCCCCGCCGCCAGGGCCGGACTCTGCACCGCGCACATCCGCCGGGGCCCCTGGGGACACCTCTGGGCCGGTGACGACCGTGTCAACGCGACCGCCGACTGGGTGATCCAGTCGCTCATGGAACTCACTGATATCGCCGGTAAGGAGAAGCGGTACAAGACCAGCCGACAGGCCTGCTACCGCCACCTCCCCAGCTTTGTTCACGAGGAAGCCCCCCACCTTCCGGGTGGAGAGCCATCACGCCCCCAGCACGTCCATCAAGTGATCGTCCAGGTCAGCTACGAAGTCCTCCCGACGCCACGGCCGCAGCTCAACCCGGGCCCGACGCAACCGAATCGCCGGTACACGGCCGCCGGTCGCCACCGCCGCGAGCACACACTCGTGCAGCAGCTCGGCGGCCGACCGAGGATCCCCCATCCTGATGCGGGCAAGGGCCTGGTCGGTTCTCACGATCGCGCGTTGCACCTGCTCCCGCGGCGCGGTCAGCGCGGCCGCCGAATCAGCGAACCGGTCGTGGGCAGCCGAGGGGTCACCGACGTACAGCTGGCACACCCCCTCGAATCCACGAAGGTGCCCGGCCGAGAAGGTGCTGCCCGAGGGATCGCCACTGCGTCGGCCCTCGATGTCGTACCAGGCCAGCCCGAGCGCCGCTTGCGCCTGGCGCTCCGACCCCGCCCGCGCCGCGATCTCGGCCTGGAGCGCGTGCGCCCGCGCTCGCACCTGGACGCTGTCGCCCGAGCCGGCCGCACGCACCGCCTGGTCGACGAGCCGCTGGGCATCGGCGAGGTGGGGTGATGAGTAGAGGGTCACAAGTGCGTGACTCATGTGGACGGATGCCCGCAGCCACGCATTGCCGAGTTGTCCGGCCTGGTCGGTGGCTTCGGCGTACAGAGCTTGCGAGGCGCTGTCGTCACGGTTCTCGAACGCCAGCCGACCGGCCAGGGAGCAGGCCGCGACGGAGACAGCCCGGATGTGACCGGCCACCGGTTCGGGAAGAAGCCCTGCCTGCAGGCGGCGACATGCGTCGATCACGGGTGCGAGCAGGAGCTGCAGGCGCACCATCGGCACCGAGCCCACCTGGGCGTTGACGTCGGCCACCACTGCGGCGAGCCCGGCCGAGGTCTCCTCGGTCGCCCGGCTCGGTTCGACCAGCGCGGCCGACAGGTCGGACTGCACGTGCGTGGAGAGCAGGGCGAGCATGCCGCCGGTGTCCGTCGCCGTACGGATGAGAGCAGTACGCAGCTGGTCGACACGGGGCTCGCTCTCGCCGAGGTCGAGCAGCGCGCCGAGCAGCTCAGCCAGGTCGGAACCGGCTCCTACGGCCATCTGCCCCGCCGGGGTGCGGGCGTAGAGGTGAGCGAGGAGCAGCTGATACCGCTCATCGGGCAGCGTCGGTGCCGCCGACTCCCAACGGGACACGGAGCGTTGGACGCTCGCCACCGCAGGCAGACGCGGCTGATGCAGAGCGTCGGCGATCTGCGAGAGCGCCCGTGCGACTGCGGCCAGGGAGAGACCACGGCTGTGCCGTAGGCGTTTCAGCGTCGCCGCCCCCGCGGCCCGGTTGCCCATGTCGCCATGGTGACGCAGCTCGTGTCCGTATGTGGCTACACCGGCACGATCAGTCGCGGCTTTCCCTGCTCGGCGGTGTAGTCGATCGTCTGCCGCGTACCGGTCGACGGCTCCGTGGCGTGAGGGAAACCGATGGTCATCGACGTGCGATCGACCATCCACCGGTTACGCGCGTGGTAGGCCGGGGCCTGCAGTTCGGCCGCCCCGAGTTCCACGACCTCCTTGATACGGCCCCTCGAACGAGCGACGGCCTCCTGCGCCTCGGCCGGCTGCCGACCCATGGTGCCCGGCGCGACGACCGTGATGGCCGCCGCTGTCCGGTCGGCGAGCCAGAGCAGGGCGAGCGAGTCGATACCCGCCGCACCGCCGACGTAGAAGTGTGCCCCCGGAGCGAAGGGGCCAAGGTATTGCTCGAACAGGTCGGCGTACTCGGCGGGGGTCTTGTGGCCCGTCCGGCGCGTGCCCGTGATCGTGACCGTTCTCATGATCAACTCCGTGTCATAGGTTGTCATATCCCCTGCAGCAGCGTCAGTTGAGACCGTCAAGGCATGAACGCCACCCACCTGCAAAGACTGGCCGGGCACCTGCGCAATCACGGATTGCGGGTCGTCGCCCTCGAACCCGAACTGCGCCTGCACGTCACGAGCCCGCTGAACGGACTCCTTACCCAGGAGATTGTCGCCGAGGGCGGACGGTACGTCACAGGGCTCTTCCACGAGATCGGCGAGCGGGGTCGCGAGAAGAAGTGCGCCGAACGTATCGCGCGCCTGCTCGCTGCTTCGGGGCCCACGACAGCGGGGGCACGGTGACCGTGAACGGAGTAAGGGAGAAGCCACGGCAGCAGAGTGGCGAAAAGGCGTACCGGACCTGGCTCGGTCACACCCAGCGCTGCGCCACCTGTCGTGCCGGAGTCTCCTGTCCGATGGCTGTGCGGTTGGGTCGTGTTTGGCGGGAGGCGCGGCGCGGATGAGGTGCTACGCGGATGGGGTCGCGCACGAGGTGCCGTCCGAGGACAGGGTGGGTGCTTACTGTCCGGAGCATGGGGTGACGTTGTTGTGGCGTGGTGATCCGATCACCGCCGCCGATGTGGCTGGAGGGTCGGTCGTTGCCCTGGACGGGCTGTCGGAGGGTGCGGAGGGTCCGTGCAGCGTTGTCTGCCGTAGCGCGTTGGTGACGGACCTGGCCGACGTGCATGCCTTGTGCCGGCTGCCGGAGTGCGCCTGCGCGTGTCACGTGGCGGTCGCTGCGTTCCGGGGTGCCGGATGACCCTCGACCTGTCGGTCACGGATGTCCGTACGTGCGAGGCGTGCTGGCGAGCCCCAGTAACCGCCGTCCGGCGCACTGTCCTTGGCCGGGATCTGTTGTGCCGGGCGTGTGCCGAGGGTGGCTGCCCGCGCCGGGTCGACATGTTCCCGCCGTACGGGATCTACCGACTGCACCACCCTCTCAACCAACCAACTTCACCGATCAGAGGAGATGGACGATGACCAGCACCCCGGTACCCGTCGAGGCCGGTAAGCATGGCGGGCCGCCGTCGGACAAGCCGTGGACCCCGCCGCAGGAGCCGAAGCCGTCGCCGGACGGCAGCCGGCCCCAGTTCGCCCCGCAGTCATGAACACCGCACACCAGGTCCCTACGTACCCGGGGCTGGTGCAGGATCTCGCCGACCGGGGCTTGCTCGCCGGTCGTTGGCGGCAGGTGTTCGATGCTGTGCCGCGCAGTGGGTTCGTCCCCGCCGATGTGTGGCGGCAGCTCCCGGACCGGTGCGAGCCGGTCGTGGGCACGGACGCGTGGCTGGCGTTGGTGAACAGCGACGAGCCGGTCGTCACGCAACTCGACGACGGGGCCGAGGACGGACCCGGCATCGCGACGTCGTCGAACTCGATGCCCTCGATGGTGGCCCGGATGCTCGGCCTGCTCGAAGTTCAGGACGGCCAGCGGGTGGTGGAGATCGGCACCGGCACCGGGTACGTGTCCGCGTTGCTGTGTGAACGGCTCGGTGACGACCTGGTCCACAGCGTCGAGCTGGACCCGGACGTGGCACGACAGGCAGCCGACGCTCTCGCCCAGGCCGGGTACCGGCCGCACCTGCGCGTCGGAGACGGCGAACAACCCTGGCCCGGCCTGGGCCCGGTCGACCGGCTCATCGCCACCTGCGCCCTGCGGTACATCCCGTACGCCCTGCTTCGACAAGTCCGGCCCGGCGGGATCGTCGTCGCCCCGCTCGCCCGGGAGTTCTGGTCCGGAGCCCTGGTACAACTCCACGTCCAGGACGACGGCACCGCGACCGGCCCGTTCCGCGGCGGAGCCACGTACATGCCCATGCGCGCCCACCGCCTCCCCGACCTCCACGACGTACACGGGAAAGGCCGGGCGCGTGCCGCAGGCCTGGACCCCGCCCTCCTCCTCGACCTCGGCTTCGCCCTCTACGCCGGGGCCCGGCTCCCCGGCGTACGACTCATCCACCAGAACACCGACAACGGCGTCCAGGTCTGGGCGACCCGCGAGGACGGAGCCGCCGCGACAGCCGCCACGGGAGAAGAGGTGTGGCAGTACGGGCCCGGATTCCTCTGGGAAGAGATCGAACAGACCTGGTGGGAATACGAAACGGAAGGGCGGCCCGACGCCGACCAATTCGGGCTGACCGTCACCGACCGAAGCCAGCAGGTATGGCTACGAGACCCGCACGAGGTCATCCGGCCTGGCAGGCCCTAACGGGCCCCCGGCACGGGCGGGTTGCCCGTCCAGCGTCGCTCGCCGTCCTCCCACTCCCCCGTCGGCGCGAGCCCCGCCGCCGACGCCACCGCCTCCGACGCGGCGTGGTCGGGGTGGACATGGGCGACGAGCGTCCGGACGCCCCCGGCCGACGTCAGGTGTGCCGCAAGGCCCTTCGCCGCCTCGCTCGCGTAGCCCCGGCCCTGCCACGGCGTCCCAACCACCCAGGCGATCTCCGCACGCGGGCCCCGTACGGTCGCCTGGACGTATCCGGCGAGGCGCCCGTCCGCGCGGACCCGGAGCACCCAGTTCCACCACAGCTCGCCGGGGTCCGGCGAACCGGCGCACTGCCGCTCGTACCGGGACCGCAGTGCGGCCGGGTCCGGCGGGCCGCCCCCGGTGAACACGTACAGCGCCGGATCCGCGAGGACCGCCGCCATCTCCTCGGCGTACGCCGGATCGAGGGGCAGCGCGTCGAGGCGAGGTGTGGTGAAGGGCAGGGGCCCGGTGGTGGTCGGCACGGCCCTCGACCCTACGCCGACCCGTCCGCACGGGCACCTGATTTCGGCAGCTCACCGCCGGTGCGCGAGGCCCTTCACCGGCTCAGGCGCTGGAAGCGGCGGACCGCCAGCGGCAGGAAGATTAGTGTGATCGCCAGCGGCCACACCACCGCCATCAGCACGGCGTGCTCCTCCACCCAGGTGCCGCCGCCCGCCACCGGGTTGCCGAACAGTTCGCGGGTGGCCGTCGCGGTCGAGGAGATCGGGTTCCAGGCCGCGACCGTGCCCAGCCAGCCGGGCATCAGGGACGGGGCGACGAAGGTGCTGGAAATCATCGTGAGGGGGAAGGCGACCGCGTACAGCCCGCCCGCCGCCTCCGGGGTGGGCACCAGCATGCCGAGCCAGACGCCGACCCAGATCAGGCTGAACCGCAGCAGCAGGAGCAGTCCGAACGCTCCGAGCGCCGCCATCGCCCCGCCGTCCGCGCGCCAGCCGATCAGCAGCGCCGTGGCGGCCAGGATGGTCAGTTCGGCGGCGGCCACCACCAGGTCGGCGGCCCCGCGCCCGGAGGCGAAGGCGGAGGGGGCCATCGGCATGGACCGGAAGCGGTCGACGACCCCCTTCGAGACGTCGGTGACGACGGCCACGGCGGTGTTCATGAAGCCCATGGCCATCGTCATGGCGAACATGCCGGGCATCAGGAACACCCGGTAGTCCCCGCCTCCGGGCACCTTCATCGCGCTGCCGAAGACGTACCCGTACAGCAGGACGGAGAGGATCGGGAAGCCGAGCTGCCAGACGATGGCGGAGGGGTGGCGCTGGTAGTGGGTGAGGGTGCGGCGGGTGAGGTTCCAGCAGTCGGAGACCGCCCAGTAGGGGAGGCTCCGTTCGAGCGTGGTCATGCCGCCGTCACCTCTCGCGCGTCGTGATTCCCGGTGTTCTCGGTGTTCCCGGTGTCGTGCGCCGGGTCGCGTTCCTTGTCGTGTTCCGTGCCGTGCTCCGTGTCGCGTTCCGTGCCGTGGCCCGTCAGGCGCAGGAACACGTCGTCCAGGCTCGGCCTGCGCAGCCCGATGTCCTCCACCGCGATCCCGTCGCCCTGGAGGCTCCGGGCCACCTCGGTGAGCGCGGCCACCCGGTCGGCGACCTGGGCGTGCACCCGGCGGGTGGTGGCGTCGGTGACGACGAGCCCGCCGCCGGCCACCCGGTCCACCGTCCTCGCCACCGTGGCGAGGTCCCCCGCGTCGGCGGCCACGACCTCGATCCGGTCGCCGCCGACCCGGTCCTTCAGCGCGTCCGGGGTGTCGTCGGCGATGGCCTGCCCCCGGTCGATGACGGTGATGTGCGAGGCGAGCCGGTCCGCCTCGTCCAGATACTGCGTGGTCAGCAGCACCGTCGTACCGCCCGCCACCAGGGCCCGGACCGCGTCCCAGACCTCGCCCCGGCCGCGCGGGTCGAGCCCGGTCGTCGGCTCGTCGAGGAAGAGGACGTCGGGCGAGAGGATCATCGAGGAGGCCAGGTCGAGCCGTCGGCGCATGCCGCCGCTGTACGCGTCGGCGCTCTTGTCGGCCGCCTCGACCAGGTCGAACCGCTCCAGCAGTTCCCCGGCGCGCTGCCGGGCCCGGCGGTTGCCGAGGTGGAAGAGCCGCCCGAACATCTCCAGGTTCTGCCGCCCGGTGAGGCCCTCGTCGACGGCCGCGTACTGGCCGGTGAGCCCGATCCGGCTCCGTACGCGGCGGGGTTCGCGGGCCACGTCGAGCCCGGCGACCTCGGCCCGGCCGGCGTCGTACCGCAGGAGCGTGGCGAGGACCCGCACGGCGGTGGTCTTGCCGGCCCCGTTCGGGCCGAGCAGTCCGTGGACGGTGCCGGGGCGGACGGCGAGGTCGAATCCGTCGAGCGCCCGCTTCCCGTCACCGCCGCCCTTCTTCTTGTACCGCTTCACGACGCCCTCGGCGAGCACCGCGTATCCGGATGCGGGCATGGCACAACCCCCTGGTTTCCATGGATTCCCGACAGATCGACGCATGAACTGGGTACACCGTACCCGAAGAATTGAGTACACCGTACCGGATTTCAGGTACGGTGTACCCACTTTCTTCCCGGCCCATTACGCTGAGCCCATGACGAACGACGGAACGACAGCCGGAGCCGCGTCGAAGGCGGACGGGACGGCCACCGGGAGCGGCGACATCGGGCGCAGCCTGGAGCTTCTGTGGGGTACCGGCGAACGCCCCAGCCGCGGCCCGAAACCGGCGCTCACCCTGGACCGGATCGTCACCGCCGCCGTCGCCGTCGCGGACGCGGAGGGGCTGGCCGCCGTCTCGATGCGCCGCCTCTCCACCGAGCTGGGCACGGGCACGATGTCGCTCTACCGCTACGTCCCCGGCAAGGCCGAGCTGCTGGACCTGATGTTCGACCGCGTGCTCGGCGAACCGTTCGCCGCCCGCCCCGACGAGCCCCCCGCCGACTGGCGCGAGGCCGTCGACCGGATGGCCCGTGGGCACCTGGACACCCTGCGCCGCCACCCGTGGCTGCTGAAGATCAACCAGGCCCGTACGGTGCTCGGCCCCAGCGCCCTGCGCGGGCTGGAGCTGTCGCTCACCTCGCTACGGACCATGGGGCTGCGCGACCCCGAGCTGATCGGCGTGATCATCACGGTGAACAGCTTCGTGGAGGGCCTGGCCCGCACCCGGGCCGACGAGGCGGAGGCGGTGGCACAGACCGGGCTGAGCGACGAGGAGTTCTGGGACAACCAGCGCCCCTACCTGGAACGGGCCATGCTCAGCGGCGCGTACCCGATGATGGCGGGCATGTCGGAGGACACCTTCAGCCCCGAGTTCGACCACTTCGAGTTCGGGCTGCGACGGCTGATCGCCGGATTCGAGGCCCTGGTCACGGAGCGGACGACGGAGCGGGCAGCGGAGAGTACGTCGGAGACGGCGGAGACCTCGGGCTGAACAGCAGCCCGGACATGACAACGCTCCCGGCCCGTGCCCCAATGGATATATGGACGCCAGCCGGGAGCTCGCTCCTTTCGTCAAGCAGTACGCCGTCCTGCTGAGCACCCACCGGCAGGACGGAACCCCCGTCGGCACACCGGTCAACATCGCCGTCGAGGGCGATCACGCGTTCATCCGCACGTTCTCCTCCGCCTGGAAGGTCGAGCGGATGCGCAACCACCCGCAGGTGGAACTCGCCCCCTGCACGGTCCGGGGCAGACCCACCGGACCGCAGATCAGGGCGCACGCGCGGCTGCTGCGGCCGGGCACGAAGGAGAACACGCACGCGGCGCGGATGATGTCCCGCAAATACCCGATCGTGCAGGGCGTGCTGGTCCCGCTCGCGCACCGGCTGAAGCGGGACCGGACGCTGCACTACGAGGTGTGGCCGGTGACGGAAGAGGACTGAGGCGACAGCTGCCTCACCCCTGCCCGCGCCGCCGCTTCAGCGCGAGCCAGAGGGCTGCCACCCCGACGAGGACGGCGGCCCCGAGCGCCGCGTTGCCGCCGCCTTCGCCCTCGCCGTCACCCGCCTTGTCGGCGCCTCCCCGCTCGCCGCCCTTCGAGGGAGCCCCGGAGCCGGAGCCGGAATCCGAACCGTTCCCCGGCCCGCCCTCCACCTCCACCCGGACCACACCGCTGCGCGCGCCCTCCGAGCCGAACATCAGGGCCGTGCCGTCCGCCGTGTACGTCACCGACTCCGCCTGGCGCTGGAACGGTGCGGCGACCGGCCGGTCCGCGCCGAGGCGGCCGTTCTCGAAGGCGTACTCGCGGGCGCTGAAGTACGAGCGCAGCGCCAGCCTGGTGCCGTCGGGTGAGAAGGCCCCGTCCGTCACCCACGGCACCTCGCCCACCCGCCGGAACACGTTCGTCGAACCGGCGGTCAGCTTCGCGGGCCCTTCGTAGAGGCCGCCGCCGTCCTCGTTCTTGGAGGCGATGTAGACCCGGCCGGTCTTCGGGTGGACCATCAGCGCCTCGGCGTTGCGGGCCCCGTCGGCGTACTTCACGTCGTACTGGACGGCCGTGACGGTCGCGTCGCGCAACTGCTTCGGCTCGGGGAACCGGTAGATCCAGACGTGGTCCCAGCTGCCGTCCAGGTTGTCGCCGATGTCACCGACGTAGATGTCGCCGTCCGGACCGATGGAGATGCCTTCGACGTCCCTCGGCTCGCCCACGCCGCGCATGGTGATGGTGGCGAGGGTCTTCCCGGTGCGGGAGTCGACGGCGAAGACGTAGGGGCCGTCGTCGCTGTCGTTGTGCGTCCAGTAGACGCCGGGGTGCGCCCGGCTGGCGGCGAGGCCGCTGGACTCGGTGATGCGGGGGTCCTCGATCGTGAAGTCACGGTCGGGCCGCCCGTCGTCGGCCACGGCCGGACCGGCCCCGGCGAACAGCAGCAGGGCGGCGGCGAGGGCGGCGGCACGGATGCCCGTCGGGCCGGTCGGATACGAACGCATGGCCCAAGTGTCCATCGTCACGTCGCAGGCCGGAGCCGTGATCGGCCATGATGACGCCATGCGTTTCCTCTTCGTCGGCGATTCCATGACCATCGGGAGCGCCGGCGACGTCACCTGGCGCTACCGGATGTGGCAGCACCTGGAGGCATCCGCCGGCCTCCCGTACGAGATCGTCGGCCCGCGCTCGACGCTGTACGACGCCGGGGCGGGCGCCCCGCTCTCCCACGCGTACGCCGACCCGTCCTTCCCGCCCGCCGCCCGCCGCCATCTGTCCGGCTGGGGCGAGGGGTGGCTGCACATGGCCCCGGTGATCGCGGACGCGGTGCGCGAGACGGAGGCGGACGTCCTGCTGGTCTCGCTCGGCCTGATAGACCTCGGGTTCTACACGGACGCCGGGCAGACGGCGGCCAACGCCCGCGCGTTCATCACGGCGGCGCGTACGGCGAACCCGCGCGTCCGCATGGTGCTGCTCCCGGTGATACCGAACATCCGGGCCGAGACGGACGCCCCCTTCGCCGCCTCCTGCGCCCACTTCAACGAACTGCTGGCCAAGGCGGTGGCCGACCTCGACACCCCGTCGTCCCCGCTCCTGCTGGCGTCACGTCCGCCGGGCTACGACATCCGCACGGACACCTACGACGGCACCCACCCGGGCCCGACGGGCGAACACAAGCTCGCCGCCACCTTCGCCGACGCGATGCACCAGGCGTGGGGGCTGGGCGGGCCTTATGCCGGGCAGCCGGTTTCGGTGGGCGGACCGGTCGGTGTGGCGGCTGCGTCGGGCTGACCCGTCCGCGCCCTCACTCCTGTGACCGCTGCGGCCCCAGCATCGACAGGGCCAGCTGGGTCAGTTCGCCCGAGACCTCGCCGGGGCGGGCCCGGCGGCAGCGGCGGGCGTGGTGGGCCATCAGTTCGTGAACCGTGCCGACCATCACCATCACGTCGACCCGGTGGTCCCGGTCCTCCGCCTCGCCGCGCTCCACCGCACGCTCGGCCTCCCCGGTCAGGAACTCCGTCCACAGCGCCCGCCAGAGCTTGCAGTGCTCGTCCACCACGGCGCTCACGCCCAGCACTTCGACGAACGTCACGCGGGCCTCGCGCGGGTCGCTGGTGACGGCCTCCACATAGGCGTCGAAGAGCCGCCGGACCCGCTCCGCGATCGAGCACTCCTCGATGTCCTCGGCCAGCAGGGCGCTCTCCGCCGCCCGCAGCCCGGTCGTCGTGACCCGGTTGTGGAGGGCGATGAGCAGCCCCTCCCGGGAGCCGTACTCCTGACGCAGCACCTCGGCCGGTACGCCGGCCGCCTCGCACACATCGTGCTCGGCGGTCTCCCGGTAGCCGTTGACGCCGTACAACTCCCTGGCTGCTTCCAGAAGTTGTTCCCGCGCCTGGGTGCGCGCGACGTCCCCGGGCCCGGTCCGCTGAACCGTCCAGCTCTCCGCCACCGGTCCTCCTTGAGCGCAAGGTGCGGGAGAGGGGCCTGCGCGCCTCTGCACGAAACCGCCGCCCCATTGTGCTCGCCCCACCGCCGTCCGGACGGCCGCGCCACACCCGTACGGGCGAATACCCGCACGCGGAAACGCTTCTTCTTTGCGCGCCCCGGATGCGCCCCCACGCTCGGCCCTCAGGTGCGCCGCGTCGCACGGCGAACCCCGCGTTGAACGCGTTCAAACGACTCTGCCACGATGGTCACAGCTGCCGCCCCGGCCGGGCGTGCCGCGTACATCACCGTGCGCAAGGGGGACTGAACGGTGAGAACGATGGAGAAGAAGCGGCCCTACGGCCTGTCACTGCTGCTGTCGATCCTGGTCCTGCACCTGGAAGCGGCGATCGCGCTCGTCGTAAGCATCGTGTACGGCGTCACGCAGGAGTCGCCGAACACCGGCGTCGGCGGTTCGGCGATGTTCGTCCTGCTCCTGCCCGTGATCGCCGTGTTCACGACCGTCACCGCGGCCGTCCTGTCCCTGACTCTCGTCCTGCCGACCGCCTGGCTGAGCGATGTGCTGGGACGCCGCTTCGGCGGGCGCGAGGTGTGGTGGTGGGTTCCGGCCGTGGCGGCGGCCGTCTCGCTCCTGGTGGTCGGCGTGGTCGTCGTCCTGTCCGGTGGAGGTGCGGGGCCCGTCGCCCTCGCCACGGGCTGGCTCCTGACCGCGGCCGCGCTCACCGTTCCGGCGCTGCTCTGGCGGTCGCGGCGGAAGCGGGTCTTCGGGCCCGTGCTGCTGTGGGGCGTGGTCGCCGTGGTCCTCACCGGGGTCCTCGGGGGCGTCGGTCTCTCGACGGGGCTGCTCCGGGAGTACCGTCCGCCGGCGGTCACCTCGGCGGACATCGTCGGCACCTGGTCCGACGGCAAGGGCGGAACACTCACCTTCACGGCGGACGGCCGGGTCACCGCCGTCGACGTCGACGAAGACGCGCTCGACGTCTGGGACATGCCCGACGACGAAGACGCGGAGGATCCGGCGGACTCCCACAACAGCTGTACGGGGCAGGGCACCTGGGCTTTCGAGCCCGGCGTGAACCGCTGGTCGCAGGGGGTCGACGTGAGCTTCGACGCATGCTCGTACGACACATGGAACATCGGCGGCACGGAGAGCCGGCCCACCCTCTACCAGTACATCGGCGACCCGGACTCCTGGGACCTGTACAAGCTGACGCGCTCCACCGGGAGCTCCGGCGGCGGCCCTTCGGCTTGACCCTGACGTGCGGGGCAGGGGTTAGCGTCACCGCACCCCAGCCGCCGAAACCCCGGCCCTGTCAGGGCCGGAGCCGAGGAGCCCGCCATGCCCGCCGTCCCGCACCCGCCCCGTACCGCACGCGAGGTCCGGCTGACCTCCGTGCCCGAAGGGCTGCCCGCCCCGGAGAACTTCGCCGTCGTCGAAGCACCGCTGCCCGCGCCCGGCGCCGGCCAGGTGCTCGTCCGCAACCGTGCCTTCCTCGTCTTCCCGGGGCTGCACACCCTGATCGGCGGCGAGGTCGACGGAGTGCCGCTCCCCGCCCTGCGCAGCGGCGACACCCTGTTCGGCCCCGCCGTCGGCGAGGTGGTCGCGGCGGCCGAGGGCGGCCCGCTGCGGCCGGGCGACATCGTCACCCACCTCCAGGGGTGGCGGGACCACGCCGTGGTGGACGCCGCCCACTGCGCGCCCGTCCGGGACGTCCTGCCGGACCCCGTCGCCCACCTGGCCCAGGGCTCGTCCGCCTACGGGGCCCTGACCCGCCTGGCCGGTGTCCGTGCCGGTGACACCGTCCTGGTCACCGGCGCGGCCGGGGCCGTGGGCACGCTCGCGGGCCAGATCGCCCGGCTGCTGGGCGCGGGGCGGGTGATCGGCAGCACCCGGTCCGCCGGAAAGGCCGAGCGGCTGGTCGCCGAACTCGGTTACGACGCCGTCCTCCTGCCCGGCACCGGCACCCCGTTCGCCGCCCAGCTCGCCGCCGCCGCGCCCGAGGGCATCGACGTCCTGCTCGACAACGTCGGCGGTGAGCAGCTCGCGGCGGCCGTCCACGCGGCCCGCCAGGGCGCCCGCTTCGCCCTGGTCGGAGCCCTGTCCGGACAGCTGTCGGCGCGACGGGCGGGCGGCAGCGCACCGGTGGAGATCGATTCCTTCCGGGTCATCACCCGGGGCGTCTCGCTGCGCGGCTACAGCGGCGCGGACCATCCCGACGTCGAGCAGGAGTGGACCGGGCGGTTCGGGCAGTGGCTGCGTTCCGGCGAGATCGTCTTCCCCCACACCCGGATCCCGGGCATCGATCGCGCTCCGCAGGCGTTGCAGGAGTTGATCGGGGGCCGGCACTTCGGCGCCGTGGTGGTGGAGTTGCCCTGAGGACCGGCCGGGGCACGGTGAACGCGGAGGCGTCCATGCGGATCGGTGAGGCGGCAGCGGCGGCGGGCTGCACCCCCAGAGCGCTGCGGCTGTACGAGGAACGCGGACTGCTCCCGCCGCCCGGCCGCACCGCCTCGGGCCAGCGCGACTACCGGCCCGCCGAGGTCGCCCTGCTCCGCGTCATCCGCGAGCTCCTGGGCTCCGGGTTCACCATCGAGGACCTGCGCTCCTGCGCCGACCGTCTCCATCTCCTCACCGAGGACCCGCCACCGCGGTGCGGCGCCGCCGACGCTCCGGAGGGTTCCGGGTCCGGTGTCGTCGGCCGCCGGCTCGCCGCCCTCGACGCCGAGATAGCCCGGCTCGTCCGGCTCCGCGAGGACCTGGCCCGCCGGGTCTTCGGCGACGACGCCCGCCGGCCCGTCCCGGAGCCGGCCGCGGAGCAGACCGCGGAGCCGACCGCGGGGCAGATCCCGGAACCGGCCGCGCCGCCGCCCCCGGCCACCTCCCCGGTCCGGGCCCCGGTCACCGGGCCGACCGTCACAGTCGGGCCACGGGTCCTTCTCGACTGAGCCACCATCAACGTCACAGAACGTACGGTTCGCAAACCGGAACGCCCCGTTCTCACGCCTCACGTACCTTTTGGCCGCACCGCTCAGGGCCCTCGGCGGCCCCATCAGCCACACAGGGTTGTCACAGGCGCAACTTAGGCTCCCTTTATGCGTATCTCCAAGAACCTCATCGGGCTGGCCGCCGTCGGCATTCTGACGGCCGGTTGCGGCTCCTCGTCGAGCGACGACTCCGCCGGCTCCTCCGGATCGTCCGGCTCCGCCAGCCAGGCCCCCAGCGAGGAGGCCAAGGCTCCCGAGCCGGGCGCGGACCTCGCGGTCCCGGTGACCGGGCCGCAGCCGGACGTCCTCGCGTCCAGCTCCGACCCCAAGCTCAAGGTGACCCCGAAGCCCGCCAACGGCGCGTCGTTCACCGAGAAGGTCGAGCACAAGCTCCAGGAAGACCTGCTCGGCCGCCTCAAGGTGCCGGGGAAGACCAGCGCGAACTGCCCGGACGGGGTGACCCAGAAGGCCAGTGCCGTCAGCATCTGCAACGTGACGTACGAGGGCGCGACCGTCCCGTACGAGATCGAGATCAGCGAGAAGTACAAGCCGGGCAGCTTCCTGACCTTCTACAACAGCACCCCGAAGAAGGGCCTGCTGGTCGCCAAGAACGCCTACGACCGGCTCTGGACCGCCAACAAGGGCCGTTCCGACATCAGCAAGCTCTCCTGCGAGGAGCTGCCCGCGGCCAAGGCCGTGGACGAGGAGACCGAGACCGGCTTCCACTGCCAGTACTGGGGCAAGTACGCGGGCGAGGACGGCAAGGGCGGCTTCGTCAAGCTCGGCATCAAGGTCAACCGGCACAACGTGGACTTCTTCGAGGTCCGCTGACATCCGCCGACGTCCGCTGACGTCCGCCGGCTACGGGGACATCACCGATGGGACCGCTCCCGCGGTCAGGCGCGGGGCGGTCCCATCGGCGGCTCGGCCGTCACGGTCCGGGGCTCAGCCCTTGACCGTGAACTCCCCCCGCAGCAGCGCCTCGTCGCGGGACGACGGGCCCACCAGCAGCTCGAAGCGGCCCGGCTCCACGATGCGGCGGCCCGCCGCGTCCACGAGCGTGCAGTCGGCGGCCGGGAGCTCGAAGAGGACCTCGCGCGACTGCCCGGGGGCCAGCTCCACCTGGCGGTAGGCCTTCAGCTCCTTCTCCGCCCAGGTCACCGAGGTCACCGTGTCGCTCACGTACACCTGCACCGTCTCCAGCGCGGGCCGCGCACCGGTGTTGGTCACCGTGACCCGGGCCCGTACGGTCTCCGACTCGTCGACCACCGCCGTCAGCACCTCCAGACCGGTGTAGTCGACCGTCGTGTAGCTCAGCCCCTCGCCGAACGCGAACGCCGGGCGCTGGGTGAGGTCCGCGTAGCGCGTACCGTGCTGGCCGCGCACCTGGTTGTAGTACGTCGGCTGCTGGCCCGCGTGCCGGGCGAAGGACAGCGGCAGCCGGCCGGTCGGCTCGATCAGCCCGAGGAGCAGTTCGGCGACGGCCTGCCCGCCGAGCATGCCCGGGTTGGCCGCGTAGACGATCGCCGCCGCACCGAGCGCGGACGGCGGCAGCACCAGCGGCTTGGAGCTGATGACCACCACGACGAGCGGCTTGCCCGTCGCGGCCAGCGCGTCCAGCAACGCGACCTGGTCGCCGACGAGTTCGAGCGTGGCCGTCGACTTGCCCTCGCCGATCAGCTCGATCCGGTCGCCGACGACGGCCACCACGTGGTCGGCGGCCTCGGCGGCGGCCACGGCCTCGGCGATCAACTCCGCGTCGGGGGCGGCCGGGTGGACGACCTCCGGGCGGGGCTGCCCGTCCGGGAAGAACTCCCCCTCCGGGTCCGGCCCGACATCCAGGATCCGGGCGCCGGGCGCGTACGAGACGGTCCAGTCGGCGGGCACCTGGTCGCGGAAGCCGTCGAGGACCGTACGGATCATGGCGCGCGGCTGGCCCTCCGGCAGCCAGTCGGCCTGCCCGGAGGAGCCCGCCCAGTCGCCCAACTGGGTCTGCGCTTCATCGGCGTTGGGGCCGATGACCGCCACCGTACGGGGACCAGGCCCGCTGGCCCGCCCCTCCGCTCCAGCCGTCAGGCCGCCCGCGAACGGCAGCGTGCCGTCGTTCGTCAGCAGGACCAGCGAGCGGCGGGCCGCCTCCAGGTTCAGCTCGGCGTGCGCGGCGCTGCCGATGAACGCGGCCTGGCGGTCGGCGTCGGGGTGGCGCGGGTTCTCGAAGAGGCCCAGCTCGAACTTGAGCGTCAGGATGCGGCGTACGGCGGCGTCGATCTCCGCCTCGCCCAACTCGCCCTGGGCGACCGCCTCCTGGGCCCCCTCGAAGAAGTTCGACGTGGTCATCACCATGTCGTTGCCCGCCCGGACCGCCGCCGCCGAGGCCTGCGCGTAGTCGGCGTAGACCTTCTGCTCCCACACCATGCGGCCGACGTTGTCCCAGTCGGTGACCAGCGTCCCGGTGTAGCCCCACTCGCCGCGCAGCACCTCGTTGAGCAGCCAGTTGTTCACCGTGATCGGCACGCCGTCCATCGACTGGTAGCCGAGCATGAACGTACGGCAGCCCTCCTTGGCGACCCGCTCGAACGGCGGCAGGAACCAGGAGCGCAGCTTGCGCCGTGAGATGTCCGCCTCGCTGGCGTCCCGGCCGCCCTGGGTCTCGGAGTACCCGGCGAAGTGCTTGGCGCAGGCCAGGATCGCGGTCGGGTCGTCGAGGCCGTCGCCCTGGTAGCCGCGCACCATCGCGGAGGCCAGCTCGCCGATCAGGAGCGGGTCCTCGCCGAAGGTCTCGCTCACCCGGCCCCAGCGCAGGTCCCGGGTGATGCAGAGCACCGGCGAGAACGTCCAGTGGACCCCGGTCGCCGCGACCTCGACCGCCGTCGCCCGCGCGATCCGCTCGACCAGCTCCGGGTCCCAGGTGGCGGCCATCCCGAGCTGCGTCGGGTAGATCGTGGCGCCCTCCCAGAAGGAGTGTCCGTGGATGCAGTCCTCGGCGACGAGCAGCGGAATGCGCAGCCGGGTCTTCGCGGTGAGCGCGGCGGCCTCGCGCACCCGGTCCGGCGAGGCGTGCAGGATCGAGCCGGCGTGCAGGTCCTCGACGAGGTGCCGCACCCCCTCCTTCGCGTTGAGCTGGAGCATCTGGCCGACCTTCTCGGGCAGCGTCATGCGCCCCAGGAGGTCGGCGACCCGCTCCCCGACGGGCAGCTCGGGGTCGAGATACGGCGGCTTGAGACCCACAGGACTTCCTCTCACGACGGCCACGACAGCCATGACGGCACTCCGCAGTACCGTACGCTCAATCCCGACCGCTTGGTAAGTATTCACCCCTGTGAGAATCTGGGGCGGAACGAGAAAGGCGTCCGATGACAACGGGTGAATACGCGTGACCCCGGAAACCCGGCGCGGCTACGCCAAGGGCCGGGCCAAGCGGACCGAGATCCTCGACCAGGCGATGGCCCTGTTCGGCGAGGCCGGCTACCGGGGCGCGTCGCTGCGCGTCATCGCCACCCGCTGCGGCATCTCCCACCCGGGCCTCCTGCACCACTTCCCGACGAAGGAAGCCCTGCTCCTGGCCGTGCTCCAGCGCCGTGACGACGTGGACGACGAGTGGCTGTCGCTGGGCGTGACGCGGGGCATCGACCATCTGCGCCGGCTGACCGACCTCGCGGAGCTGAACGCCAAGCGGCGCGGGATCGTCGAACTGTTCTCGGTGGTCGCGGCGGAGGCCACCGCCCCCGACCACCCGGCCCACGCGTACTTCGAGGCCCGCTACCGTACGTCCGTCGCCAACACCGAACGCGCCTACCTCCAGGCCCGGCAGGCGGGCGAACTCCGGGACGACGTCGATCCGTCGGCGGCCGCGCAGCAGCTCATCGCGCTGATGGACGGCCTCCAGATCCAGTGGCTGATCAGCGACTGCACGACGGACATGGCGGGCGTGCTGCGGGCGCACGTCCAGGCGCAGCTGACCGTGCCGTTCCGACCCGCCTGATCTCCGCGACCCGGCTGCCCATCCCCGGCCCCTCCGCCCCTCCCCGGCCCCCTCCGGCCGGCTCCGACCCGGCCGCGAGAGGATGGGTCCGTGCCGACACCACTGATGGGCCTGTTTCTGCTGCTCAGCACGGTGGCCGTGGCCGCCTGCGTCCTGGTGCTCGTCCTCCTGCTGAAGAACCCGCCCCGCTCGCCGGCCAGGATCTTCGGAGTCCTCGCCCTGCTCTGCGGCTTCGCGGCCACGGCCGGGTACTGCTGCGGCTGGTTCTCCGTCACCCTGGGCGGGCCGTTCCCCGCACTGTGCGAGGACGTGAACAGGTCCGGCGCCCCGCTGGCCGGCCTGCACCAGGAGTTCTGGCCCCTGCGCAACGCCTGCCTCTACTCCGACGGTTCGGCGGTGGAGCACCTTCCCCCGTCGGTCGACGTGCTCCTCCGTACGGCGGCCGGTCTCGCCGTCGCCCTGGCCTGCACCGCCGCGCTGCTCAGCCGAAGGCGGCGCCCAGGAGGAACGGGGCGAGGGTCAGCGTCACCGCCAGCGACCAGTACGGGTACGGGGACGCCGCAGCGATCAGCCGGCGCCGCATCCACAGGTTGAGCAGGGTCCACAGGCCTCCGAAGCAGGCCACCACCGGGACGACGATGACCAGCCACAGCCACATCCCGTCGTTCTCGGTCGGTTCCCGCTGGGTCCACCCCAGCTCCGCCAGGGGCCCGTTGGACAGGACGTACCAGATCAGGAAAACCGGCACCACGGCCGGAATCCCGAGCAACAGGTTCACCACCACCGGGACGAAGGACTTCCACAGCCTCGTACGCTCCACAGATCCTCCCGTCACGGCCGGCCCCGACCCCGGCCCCTCAAGGGCTCACCCGCTCGACCCCGCGGCGGTCCGCGATCCGGGCCATGGTCAGGCAGTACAGCGGGGCGAAGACCAGCTCGACCACCATGGCCTGCCAGGGCGCGTCGGCCGCGGTCTCCGTACTGGCCAGCTCACCGAAACCGGCGGCCTCGAAGCCGTGATCGTCATGCACGTCGCGAACAACCTGCTGGCCTTCGGCCTGGCCGCCGGTTTCGGTGAGCT
>MUNB01000214.1 GCA_002154345.1 Streptomyces griseus | reverse complement strand
CGGGCGGGGGCGCGCGAAGGAACGGCCTGAGCCCGCTGTGCGGGGGCTCAGGCCGTTTCCGTCTCTATCAGGGACATGCGGCTGCCTCCAGGGTGCGAAGGACGCACCGTACGCACAACGAACCTCCGCCCGGGCGGCCCACCTCGTGCGCGGGGGCTGGTGCGGGTGCCGAACCACGGGTACACGGGTTACATACGGACCAGAGCAGCCCAGCAGCAGCCCAGAAGCAGCAGCGACGAGCGGCGAGGTGAGGTCCCTCATGTCCGCACCACACAACACCCCCCAGGTCCCCAGGGCCCCCAAGGTCACCGAGCGCGAAGCGCGCCGGGTCGCCGAGGCCGCCCGGGAGCAGGACTGGCGCAAGCCCAGCTTCGCCAAGGAGCTGTTCCTCGGGCGTTTCCGGCTCGACCTGATCCACCCGCACCCCCTGCCGCCGCCCGACGACATCCGGCGCGGCGAGGAGTTCCTGGCGCGGTTGCGGGCGTTCTGCGAGGCGCACATCGACAGTGCGCGGATCGAGCGCGAGGCGCGGATCCCGGATGAAGTGATCAGCGGGCTCAAGGAGCTCGGCGCGCTCGGGATGAAGATCGAGACCAGGTACGGCGGGCTCGGACTCACCCAGGTGTACTACAACAAGGCGCTCGCCCTGGTCGGCTCCGCCAGCCCCGCGATCGGCGCGCTGCTCTCCGCGCATCAGTCGATCGGCGTACCGCAGCCCCTGAAGATCTTCGGCACCCAGGAGCAGAAGGACGTCTTCCTGCCCCGGCTGGCCACCACCGACATCTCCGCCTTCCTGCTGACCGAGCCGGACGTCGGCTCCGACCCGGCCCGCCTCGCCACCTCCGCGGTGCCCGACGGGCCGGACTACGTCCTGGACGGGGTGAAGCTCTGGACCACCAACGGGGTCGTCGCCGATCTGCTCGTCGTCATGGCCCGGGTGCCCGCCTCCGAGGGGCACCCCGGCGGCATCACCGCGTTCGTCGTCGAGGCCGACGCGCCCGGCGTCACCGTGGAGCACCGCAACGCCTTCATGGGCCTGCGCGGCATCGAGAACGGCGTCACCCGCTTCCACCGGGTCCGGGTGCCCGGCGCCTGCCGGATCGGGCCCGAGGGGGCCGGGCTGAAGATCGCCCTGACCACCCTCAACACCGGCCGGCTCTCGCTGCCCGCGATGTGCGTGGGCGTGGGCAAGTGGTCGCTGAAGATCGCCCGCGAATGGTCCGCCGTACGCGAGCAGTGGGGCCGGCCCGTCGCCAGGCACGAGGCGGTCGCCACGAAGATCTCGTTCATCGCGGCCACCACCTTCGCCCTGGAGGCCGTCGTCGACCTCTCCTCGCAGATGGCCGACGAGGACCGCAACGACATCCGCATCGAGGCCGCCCTCGCCAAGCTGTACGGCTCCGAGATGGGCTGGCTGATCGCCGACGAACTGGTCCAGATCCGCGGCGGGCGCGGCTTCGAGACCGCCGCGTCGCTGGCCGCCCGCGGCGAGCGGGCCGTCCCGGCCGAGCAGATGCTCCGCGACATGCGCATCAACCGGATCTTCGAGGGCTCCACCGAGATCATGCACCTGCTGATCGCCCGCGAGGCCGTCGACGCCCACCTCAAGGTCGCGGGCGACATCATCGACCCCGACAAGCCGCTCTCCGCCAAGGCGAAGGCGGGCGCCAACGCCGCCGGGTTCTACGCCCGCTGGCTGCCCCAGCTGGTGACGGGCGCCGGGCAACTCCCGCGTACGTACGGTGAGTTCCACCCGGCCGGGCATCGCGACCTCTCCGGGCACCTCCGGTACGTCGAGCGGTGCTCGCGCAAGCTCGCCCGGTCGACCTTCTACGCCATGTCCCGCTGGCAGGGGCGGATGGAGACCAAGCAGGGCTTCCTCGGCCGGATCGTCGACATCGGCGCGGAGCTCTTCGCGATGAGCGCCGCCTGCGTCCGTGCCGAGCATCTGCGCGGGACCGGGGAGCACGGGCGTGAGGCCTACCAGCTCGCCGACGCGTTCTGCCGGCAGTCCCGCATCCGGGTGGAGGAGCTGTTCACCCGCCTGTGGTCCAACACCGACGACCTCGACCGGCGCGTCGTCGACGGCGTCCTGTCGGGGACGTACACCTGGCTGGAGGAGGGCGTCGTCGACCCCAGCGGCGAAGGCCCCTGGATCGCGGACGCCACCCCCGGCCCCTCCGTCCAGGAGAACCAGCACCGACCGGTCCGCTAGGGACAGTCGTACGGGGCACGTCCACGCACCGGACGTACCCCGTACGCCCCGCCCGCCGCAGGGCAGGATGAGCGCCGTGACCGTCATCGACATCCCCGGCTCCAAGTCCGTCACCGCCCGCGCCCTCTTCCTGGCCGCCGCAGCGGACGGCACCACCACCCTCCTGCGGCCGCTGCGCTCGGACGACACCGAGGGCTTCGCCGAGGGGCTGAAGAACCTCGGTTACGCGGTCGAGCAGGAGGCCGACCGCTGGCGCGTCGAGGGCCGCCCGGCCGGGCCCGCCGCCACCGAGGCCGACGTCTACTGCCGCGACGGCGCGACCACCGCCCGCTTCCTGCCCACGCTCGTCGCGGCCGCCGCCTCCGGCACGTACCGCTTCGACGCCTCCGCCCAGATGCGCCGCCGCCCGCTCGCCCCGCTCACCCGGGCCCTCACCGCCCTCGGCGTCGACCTGCGCCACGGGGGAGAAGAAGGGCACCATCCGCTGACCGTCCGGGCCGCCGGGATCGAGGGCGGCGAACTCACCCTGGACGCGGGGGAGTCCTCCCAGTACCTCACCGCGCTGCTGATGCTCGGGCCGCTCACCGCGAAGGGGCTGCGCATCGAGGTCACCGAACTGGTCTCCGCGCCGTACGTCGAGATCACCCTCGCGATGATGCGCGACTTCGGCGTGGACGTGGAGCGGGAGGGGAACACCTTCACCGCCCCACCCGGCGGCTACCGGGCCACCGCCTACGCCGTCGAGCCCGACGCCTCCACCGCGAGCTACTTCTTCGCCGCCGCCGCCCTCACCGGCCGCGAGGTCACCGTCCCCGGTCTCGGCACCGGCGCGCTCCAGGGCGATCTGCGCTTCGTCGACGTGCTGCGGGACATGGGCGCCGAGGTGGCGGTGGGCGCCGACGCCACCACCGTCCGCTCCACCGGCCGGCTGCGCGGGATCACCGTCAACATGCGCGACATCTCCGACACCATGCCGACCCTCGCCGCCATCGCGCCGTACGCGGACGGGCCCGTCACGATCGAGGACGTCGCCAACACCCGGGTCAAGGAGTGCGACCGGCTGGAGGCGTGCGCCGAGAACCTGCGCGCCATGGGCGTCACCGTGCACACCGGGCCCGACCGGATCGAGATCCACCCCGGCACGCCGAAGCCCACCGAGATCGCCACCCACGGCGACCACCGCATCGTGATGTCCTTCGCCGTCGCCGGACTGCGCACCCCGGGTCTGACGTACGACGACCCCGGCTGCGTACGCAAGACGTTCCCGCGCTTCCACGAGGTGTTCGCGGACTTCGCGCACGACCTCCGGGGGCGCTGAACGGGGACACGGGTACGGCCCACCGGGACGCGCTGTCCCCGCACACAGCCGGAGCGGCAACAATGGGGGCATGAGCGACAGCCCCGCCCCCCTCGCCGATCCGCATCTCGTCTTCGACGCCGCGGACGGCCGCCGGGATCTCGTGATCCTCGGCTCCACCGGGTCCATCGGAACCCAGGCCATCGACCTGGTCCTGCGCAACCCCGACCGCTTCCGGGTCACGGCGCTCTCGGCCGCAGGCGGCCGGGTCGCCCTGCTGACCGAGCAGGCCCGCCGACTGCGGGTGAACACGGTCGCCGTCGCCGCCGAGGACGCGGTCCCCGCCCTGCGCGAGGCGCTGCGGGACCAGTACGGGGCCGGCGAGCCGCTCCCCGAGATCCTGGCCGGACCCGACGCGGCCACCACCCTCGCCGGAAGCGCCTGCCACACCGTGCTCAACGGCATCACCGGCTCCATCGGGCTCGCCCCGACCCTGGCCGCGCTGAAGGCGGGCCGCACGCTCGCCCTCGCCAACAAGGAGTCGCTGATCGTCGGCGGCCCGCTGGTGAAGGCGCTCGCCGCCCCCGGCCAGATCATCCCGGTCGACTCCGAGCACGCCGCGCTCTTCCAGGCGCTGGCCGCCGGCACCCGCGCCGACGTCCGCAAACTCGTCGTCACCGCCTCCGGCGGACCCTTCCGGGGCCGTACGCGCGCGGAACTGGCCGACGTCACCCGGGAGCAGGCGCTCGCCCACCCGACCTGGGCGATGGGCCCGGTGATCACCATCAACTCCGCGACCCTGGTCAACAAGGGACTTGAGGTCATCGAGGCGCACCTCCTCTACGACGTCCCGTTCGACCGGATCGAGGTCGTGGTCCACCCGCAGTCCTACGTGCACTCGATGGTGGAGTTCAGCGACGGCTCCACGCTCGCCCAGGCCACCCCGCCGGACATGGGCGGCCCCATCGCCATCGGCCTCGGCTGGCCCGAGCGCGTCCCGGACGCCGCCCCGGCCTTCGACTGGTCGAAGGCCTCCAGCTGGGAGTTCTTCCCGCTGGACACCGAGGCCTTCCCGTCGGTCGGTCTCGCCCGGCACGTCGGCACCCTCGGCGGCACCGCGCCGGCCGTTTTCAACGCGGCGAACGAGGAATGCGTCGACGCCTTCCTCGCCGGACAGCTGCCCTTCAACGGAATCATGGATACGGTCACGGCTGTGGTGTCCGAACACGGCACCCCCGCCCCGGGAACCTCGCTCAGCGTCGCGGACGTCCTCGAAGCGGAAACCTGGGCCCGCGCACGGGCCCGGGAACTGACGGCGAAAGCGACAGCGGAGGCGCGCGCATGAGTCTGACCTCGGTCCTGCTGACGGTCCTGGGGATCGCCGTCTTCGTCGTGGGGCTGCTCTTCTCCATCGCCTGGCACGAGCTGGGCCACCTCTCCACGGCCAAGATGTTCGGCATCCGGGTGCCGCAGTACATGGTCGGCTTCGGCCCGACGATCTGGTCGAAGAAGAAGGGCGACACGGAGTACGGCATCAAGGCCATCCCGGCCGGCGGCTACATCCGCATGATCGGGATGTTCCCGCCCGGACCCGACGGCCGCCTCGAAGCCCGCTCCACCTCCCCGTGGCGCGGCATGATCGAGGACGCCCGCTCCGCCGCCTTCGAGGAGCTGGAGCCGGGCGACGAGAAGCGGCTCTTCTACACGCGCAAGCCGTGGAAGCGCGTCATCGTGATGTTCGCCGGTCCCTTCATGAACCTGATCCTCGCGGTCGCCATCTTCATGGGCGTCGCGATGACCTTCGGCTTCCAGACCCAGACCACCGAGGTCGGCGGCGTCCAGCAGTGCGTGATCGCGCAGAGCGAGAAGCGCCAGACCTGCAAGGCCGGCGACGACCCCTCGCCCGCCAAGGCCGCCGGGCTCCAGGAGGGCGACAGGATCGTCGCCTTCGCCGGTGCGAAGGTCGACGACTGGGCGACGCTCTCGGACCGCATCCGCGAGACCATCGGCCCCGCCACCATCGTCGTCGAACGCGACGGCAAGGAAGTCACGCTCAACGCGGTCCTGCGCGAGAACGTGGTCGCCGAGAAGGACAGCAAGGGCGAGGTCATCCCGGAGAAGTTCGTCAAGGCGGGCTACCTCGGCTTCGCCGCACAGACCGAGATCGTGCCGCTCGGCTTCGGCGACTCCGTCGTCCGCATGGGCGACATGATCGAGAACGGCGTCGACTCGATCATCGCCCTGCCCTCCAAGATCCCGGCCCTGTGGGACGCCGCCTTCAGCGACGGCGAACGCGCCGACGACTCGCCGGTCGGCGTGGTGGGCGCGGCCCGGATCGGCGGCGAGGTGATGAACCTCGACATCCCGGCGCAGAACCAGGTCGCGATGATGCTGTTCCTGCTCGCGGGCTTCAACCTCTCGCTGTTCCTGTTCAACATGCTCCCGCTGCTCCCGCTCGACGGCGGGCACATCGCGGGCGCGCTCTGGGAGTCCCTGCGGCGCAATCTGGCCAAGGTCTTCCGGCGCCCCGACCCGGGCCCGTTCGACGTGGCCCGGCTGATGCCGGTCGCCTATGTGGTCGCCGGACTCTTCATCTGCTTCACGCTGCTGGTCCTGGTGGCCGACATCGTGAACCCCGTCAAGATCACCTGATCGTCCCTTCCGTCCCACGGGTTGCGGCCGGGCACACGCGTTGTGTCCGGCCGCTCACCAATGGGTGGACTTGTCGACACGGTGCGGCCGTCCCGGCTCCGGTGCCGTAACCTCGAAGGCTGGAGCCCGCCGATCTCGGGACCTTGATCCACACCTTGGGGATGCACAGCGCATGACTGCGATTTCTCTCGGAATGCCGGCCGTTCCGACCAAGCTCGCCGACCGAAGGGTCAGCCGACAGATCCAGGTCGGCACGGTCGCGGTCGGCGGCGACGCACCCGTATCCGTGCAGTCGATGACGACGACACGTACGTCGGACATCGGCGCGACGCTCCAGCAGATCGCCGAGCTGACGGCGTCCGGCTGCCAGATCGTCCGGGTCGCGTGCCCGACCCAGGACGACGCCGACGCCCTCGCCACGATCGCCCGGAAGTCGCAGATCCCGGTGATCGCCGACATCCACTTCCAGCCGAAGTACGTCTTCGCCGCGATCGACGCGGGCTGCGCGGCGGTCCGGGTGAACCCGGGCAACATCAAGCAGTTCGACGACAAGGTCAAGGAGATCGCCAAGGCGGCCTCCGAGACCCGCACCCCGATCCGGATCGGCGTCAACGCCGGCTCCCTGGACGCGCGGCTCCTGAAGAAGTACGGCAAGGCCACCCCCGAGGCCCTCGTCGAGTCGGCCCTCTGGGAGGCGTCGCTCTTCGAGGAGCACGGCTTCGGCGATATCAAGATCTCGGTCAAGCACAACGACCCGGTCGTCATGGTCAACGCCTACCGCCAGCTCGCCGCCCAGAGCGACTACCCGCTGCACCTCGGCGTCACCGAGGCCGGACCGGCGTTCCAGGGCACCATCAAGTCGGCCGTCGCCTTCGGCGCCCTGCTCTCCGAGGGCATCGGCGACACCATCCGCGTCTCGCTCTCGGCCCCGCCGGCCGAGGAGGTCAAGGTCGGGCTCCAGATCCTGGAGGCGCTGAACCTCAAGCAGCGCCGCCTGGAGATCGTCTCCTGCCCGTCCTGCGGCCGCGCCCAGGTCGACGTCTACAAGCTCGCCGACCAGGTCAGCGCCGGACTGGAGGGCATGGAGGTCCCGCTCCGCGTCGCCGTCATGGGCTGCGTCGTCAACGGCCCCGGCGAGGCCCGCGAGGCCGACCTCGGCGTCGCCTCCGGCAACGGCAAGGGCCAGATCTTCGTGAAGGGCGAGGTCATCAAGACCGTCCCCGAGTCGAAGATCGTCGAGACCCTCATCGAAGAGGCCATGAAGATCGCCGAGCAGATGGAGAAGGACGGCATCGCGTCCGGCGAACCCCAGGTCTCCATCGGCGCCTGACCAACCCCTTTCCACGCCTTCGCCGCCCCGCTGGGCCCTGTGCCCGGCGGGGCGGCGGCGTACCGGGGCCGGTCCCGGAAATCCGGCTCCCGGACTCGAGCAGCGTTCGAGGGCCGTGTCGGTTACAGTGCGGAAATCAGCAGACCGCATGGTGAGGCCCCCTCGTGTTGACGCAGACCACCACCCGGGTCCTCGAACCCAGCGACCTCGGCGCAGCGCTCGCCATCCTGGAGAGCGAGCCCGTGGCCAACGCCTTTGTGACGTCCCGCGTCCAGGTCGCGGGACTCGATCCATGGCGCCTCGGCGGCGAGATGTGGGGCTGGTACGCCGACGGCAGGCTCCGCTCCCTGTGCTACTCCGGCGCCAACCTCGTCCCCATCTGCGCCGGACCCGAGGCCGTCCGCGCCTTCGCCGACCGGGCCCGCCGGGCCGGCCGCCGCTGCTCCTCCATCGTCGGCCCCGCCGAACCCACCACCCAGCTCTGGCGGCTCCTCGAACCCAGCTGGGGCCCCGCCCGCGAGGTCCGCGGCAACCAGCCCCTCATGGTCACCGAGAGCCTCTCCGCCGACGTCACGCCCGACCCGCTGGTCCGCCGCATCCGCAAGGACGAGACCGAGATCCTGATGCCGGCCTGCGTGGCGATGTTCACCGAGGAGGTCGGCATCTCCCCGCTGGCCGGCGACGGCGGCCTCCTCTACCAGGCCCGCGTCGCCGAACTCATCGGCACCGGCCGCTCCTTCGCCCGCATCGACGACGGCAAGGTCGTCTTCAAGGCGGAGATCGGCGCGGCCACCGCCCAGGCCTGCCAGATCCAGGGCGTCTGGGTCGCCCCCGAACACCGCGGCAAGGGCCTCTCCGAAACGGGCATGGCCGCCGTGCTGCGCTACGCCCTGGCGGATGTCGCCCCCGTCGTCAGCCTGTACGTGAACGACTACAACACCCCCGCCCGCAAGGCCTACCGCCGCGTCGGCTTCCGCGAGGTCGGCGCGTTCATGAGCGTCCTGTTCTGAACCGCCGCGCTTACCCGGGCGTCCGCGGCGGCCAGTAGGGTTCCGGCATGGCAGCCCCCGCAGAAGGCCCCGCAGCACCCGACGTCGAGATCGGCCCCGTCGACCTGGCCGCCCGCGTCGACGAAGCCCTGCACGTCCAGGCGGCCGCCTTCGGACTGAGCCAGGACGAGATCGACGTACGCCGCCACATCGTCCTCAGGCACCTGGAACACCCCCACGCCCGCGCCCTCGGCGCCCTCGCCCCCGACGGGCGGCTCGTCGGCTTCGTCTACGGGCTGCCCAACGACCGCGCCCAGTGGTGGTCCACCGTCGTCGAGCCCTATCTGCGGGCCACCGGCTCCGACGGCTGGCTCGACGACTCCTTCGTCATCACCGAACTCCACGTCCACCCCGACCACCAGCAGCGCGGCATCGGCCGCACCCTGATCACCGCCATCACCGACGCCGTCGGCCACCCCCGGTCGATCCTCTCGGCGATCGACAAGGACAGCCCGGCCCGCACGCTGTACCGCTCGCTGGGCTACCGCGACCTGGCCCGCCAGGTCGTCTTCCCGAGCGCACCGCAGCCGTACGCGGTCATGGGAGCGCCTCTCCCGCTGCTTCGGTAGGACTTATGGATTTCCGCCCGCCCGCGCCGCCCGGTTAACCTCGGGCTCACCACTTTCGCGAGCAGGAGTTCACCATGGCCCAGGTCCAGCGCATGTCCCGATTGATGATCAAGACACTGCGCGACGACCCGGCGGACGCCGAGACGCTCAGCCACAAGCTGCTGGTCCGCGCCGGGTACGTGCGCCGCAACGCGGCCGGCATCTGGTCCTGGCTGCCGCTCGGCAAGAAGGTCCTGGACAACATCTCCCACGTGGTCCGCGAGGAGATGGACGCCATCGGCGCCCAGGAGGTCCTGCTGCCCGCCCTGCTGCCCAAGGAGCCCTACGAGGCGTCCGGCCGCTGGGAGGAGTACGGCGACCTGCTCTTCCGCCTCAAGGACCGCAAGGGCGGCGACTACCTCCTGGGCCCGACCCACGAGGAGATCTTCACCCAGACCGTCAAGGACCAGTGCACGTCCTACAAGGACCTGCCGGTGATGCTCTACCAGATCCAGACGAAGTACCGCGACGAGGCCCGCCCCCGCTCCGGCGTGCTCCGCGGCCGCGAGTTCCAGATGAAGGACTCGTACAGCTTCGACACCACCGACGAGGGCCTCGCGCACTCCTACGCCCTGCACCGCGCCGCGTACATCAAGATCTTCGAGCGGCTCGGCCTGGACCACCGCATCGTCTCCGCCGTCTCCGGCGCGATGGGCGGCTCGGCCTCCGAGGAGTTCCTGGCCCCCGCCGCCGCCGGTGAGGACACCTTCGCGGACTGCCCGAACTGCGACTACGCCGCCAACACCGAGGCCGTGACCTTCGCGCTCGCCCCGGTCGACGGCTCGGCGCACGGCGCGGTCGAGGAGCTGGACACCCCCGACACCCCGACCATCGAGACGCTCGCCGCGCACCTCGGCGTCCCCGCCTCCGCCACCCTGAAGAACCTGCTGGTCAAGGTGGACGGCGAGATCGTCGCCGTCGGCGTCCCCGGCCACCGCGAGGTCGACCTCGGCAAGCTCGGCGAGCACCTCGCCCCCGCCGTCGTCGAGCTGGTCACCGCCGAGGACTTCGTCGGCCGTGACGACCTCGTACGCGGCTACGTCGGCCCCCAGGGGCTGGAGAAGGTCCGCTACCTCGCCGACCCCCGCGTCGCCCCCGGCACCTCCTGGGTCACCGGCGCCAACAAGGAGGGCAAGCACGCGAGGAACGTCGTCGCGGGCCGTGACTTCGAGGTCGACCAGTACCTCGACGTCGTCGTCGTCGAGGAGGGCGACCCCTGCCCCAAGTGCGGCACCGGCCTCACCCTCGACCGCGCCATCGAGATCGGCCACATCTTCCAGCTCGGCCGCAAGTACGCCGACACCTTCCAGCTCGACGTGCTCGGCCAGCAGGGCAAGCCCGTCCGCGTCACGATGGGCTCGTACGGCATCGGCGTCTCCCGCGCCGTGGCCGCCCTCACCGAGCAGACCGCCGACGACAAGGGCCTGTGCTGGCCCCGCGAGATCGCCCCGGCCGACGTCCACGTCGTCGCCGCCGGCAAGGCCCTCCAGACGGAGCTGGCCCTGGAGGTCTCCGAGAAGCTGAACGCGGCCGGCCTGCGCGTCCTGGTCGACGACCGCCCCGGCGTCTCGCCCGGCGTGAAGTTCACCGACTCCGAGCTCATCGGCGTGCCCAAGATCCTCGTCGCGGGCCGCCGTTCCGCCGACGGCGTCCTGGAGCTGAAGGACCGCCGCACCGGCGAGCGCGAGGAGCTGACCGTCGACGAGGCCATCGCCCGCCTGACGGCCGACCTGGCCTGATCACGCACAGCGCCCACGAGGAGGGCCCCCGCGCACGCTGCGCGGGGGCCCTCCTCGCACGTGCTCGGCTCAGAGCCAGCCCGCGAACTCCAGATTGACCTCGCCCATCTGCCGCCGCCCCTCGGCCAGCGCGCGGGTGCCCGACTCCACCGCCCGGAACAGCGTCCAGCCGTGCAGCCGTGCCTGCTCCACCTCCAGCGACTCCGCCAGCCTCTTGACCCGCCGCCGGGCCGTCACCGGGCCGCCCGGGGAGGCGATCAGATCCTCCACCCGGTCCCGCACCAGCCGCGCCAGGTCATAGGCGCGCTCACCCACCAGCGGTTCCGGACCCACCGTCAGCCACGGCGCCCGCTCCCCGGACAGCACCTTGCTCTGCCGGAAGTTGCCGTGTAGCAGGAGCAGTTCGGGCGAGCCCTCGACCAGCTCCGCCCGCGCCGCGAGCGCCGCGTCCACCAGCGGGGCCAGCTCCGCGTCCGCTTCGGCGGCCGCCCGCATCCCGGCGCTCTGCCGCTCGGTCCGCCCGGCCACGCTCTCGAAGGCGTGCCCGGCGGGCGGCTCCACCCACAGCCGGCGCAGCGTCCCCGCCGCCTCCAGCAGGGCCTTCGCCTCCGGCAGCGAGCGCAGCGACACCTCGTGGTGCAGCCGCTCCAGCAGCAGGGCCCCCGACGCGTCGGTCTCCGGGGCCTCCAGCAGCTTCACCGCGCCCCAGCCGTTCCAGTGCTCCAGCGCGGCCCGCTCCAGCTCGGGACCGGCGACCGGCGGGGCGATCTTCAGCGCGGCCGGGGTCCCGTCGGCCCGCCGCACCAGAACCACCAGGGAGCTGCGCCCGCCGGGGGCGGCCACCCGCTCCGCGGTGAGGTCGTCCCCGGCGGTGAGCGCCCGTTCGGTCAGCGCGGGGAGCCCGGCCAGCCAGTCGGCCGCCGCACCGTCCCCGTACATCTCACCGAGCGCGCGCACCAGGCGCTGCGGCGGTTCGAAACCCATACGTCGTGTGTTCCCTTTCCGGTCCTTCGTCTCAGCGCGTGCCGTCCGCGCCGGCGGCCTCCACCGGGCCCGTCGCGGCCGGATCCGCACCGGCGGCCCGCTCCGCGAGCCCCGGAAAGGCTACGTTGCCGCCCCGCCAGCGGGCCGACCGCACCGCGGCCTCCCGCAGCGCGCCCGCGGCGTCCTTGCGCCGGTCGCCCTCGGTGGCCCGTACGAGATCGGCGTACGCGCCCGCGATCCGGTCCTCCAGCACCGCGGCCAGCCGCTCCGCCGACGGAGCGTCCGCGACGGCGAACGGCAGAGCGTACGCGGCGTCCGAGGCCACCGGCCGCCCGCCCAGGTCCCGGGCGGTGCGCGCCAGCGCGTCCCGGCGGGCCCGGTGCCCGTCGTACGCGGCACGGGCCTCGGCGCCCCGCTTCCCGTCGAGCCGGCCGCCCAGCGCCCCGTAGCCGTACACCGCGGCGTGCTCGGCGGCCAGGGCCGCCTGGACGGCGGTCAGCTCGGGGGAGTCGGCGTCCGACTCGTCGGCGTCATCGGATCGCCGTTCGGAACGGATGCTCATGCGGCTGTCTCCTCGGCCAGTTCGGTCAGCAGATAGGCGTGCGCCGCCGCGGCGGCGGCCACCGAGGCCAGCAGCCGGGCCAGCTCCGGCTCCGCGGTCAGCAGGACCTCGGCGTACGCGTCCGCCCGGCGTCGCTCGGCGGCCGCCAGCTCCCTCACCGCCGCCTTCGGCTCGGCGGACACCGGCCCGGGCGCCGCTGCAGGAGCGCCGGTCTTCGGGCGGCCCTTCTCGCGCGGCGGCGCCAGCGCCTTCCCGTGCTCCCGTACGGCTGCCCGCAGGGGCGCCAGGCCCGCGGCGGTCGCCGGATGGGCCCCGGCCACCAGGTCGTACTGGGCGAGCAGGAGGGCGCCGTCGCGCACCGCCTTCTCGCGGAGCGTCCTCTCGGCCTTCGCGGCGGTCGCCCGTGCGCCGGAGTGCGCCGGTCTTCCGCTCTCCTTCGCCCCGTCGCCGCCCCCGCAGCCGGTCAGCACCGCACCCAGGGCGAGGGCTCCCGTCGTGGTGAGCGCCCCCCTGCGCGTCGTCCCCGTGCGCCGCACGTTTCTCCTTCGGGCCTGGACCGGTCCTGACAGGATCTGTCCTGATGTGATCACCGCAGGCGAGCGTACCCGCGGCCGAGCGGCAGGCGGACGGCAACACCCCTGGCGACCGGATACCCTTTGACCTGACGCACGACGATCCCCACAACAGCACACGCGGCCGAGGAGTCACCCGGATGAGCACCACCCAGAGCGAGAGGCTGCGCGGGCTGCTGGAACCGCTCGTCAGCGCGCAGCAGCTGGACCTCGAGGAGATCGAGGTGTCCCGGGCCGGCCGACGGGGAGTGCTGCGGATCATCGTGGACTCCGAGGAGGGCGTGGAGCTGGACGCCTGCGCGGAGCTGAGCCGCGCGATCTCCGCGAAGCTGGACGAGACCGACGCGATGGGCGACGACGAGTACGTCCTCGAAGTCAGCTCCCCCGGCGCGGACCGCCCGCTGACCGAGCACCGCCACTACGTACGCGCCATCGGCCGGCTGGCCAGGTTCCACCTGGCCGGCGACGGATCCGGTGAGCTGGTCGCCCGCATCCTCACCGTCGACGAGGACGGGCTCGACCTCGAAGTGCCCGGCGTCAAGGGCCGCAAGCCCACCGCCCGCCGCCTGGCCTTCGACGAGATCGCCAAGGCGCGCGTGGAGATTGAATTCAACCGCAAGGACAAGAAGGAAGAGGAGGCGTAGCCGTGGACATCGATGTGAAGCTTCTGAAGGGCTTGGCGCAGGACAAGGAGATCCCCTTCGACGTGCTCGTCGGGGCGATCGAGTCGGCCCTCCTCATCGCGTACCACCGCACCGACGGCAGCCACCGCCGGGCGCGCGTGAAGCTCGACGAGAACGGCCACGTCACCGTGTGGGCCAAGGAGGACCCGGCCGACCTCGAAGAGGGCCAGGAGCCCAAGGAGTTCGACGACACCCCGTCCGGATTCGGCCGGATCGCCGCGACCACCGCCAAGCAGGTCATCCTGCAGCGGCTGCGCGACGCCGAGGACGACCGCACCTTCGGGGAGTACGCGGGCCACGAGGGCGATGTCGTCACGGGCGTCGTCCAGCAGGGCAAGGACCCCAAGAACGTCCTGGTGGACATCGGCAAGATGGAAGCCATGCTTCCGGTCCAGGAGCAGGTCCCGGGCGAGGAGTACACCCACGGTCTGCGCCTTCGTACGTATGTCGTACGGGTCGCCAAGGGCGTGCGCGGTCCGTCGGTGACGCTCTCGCGCACCCACCCCAACCTGGTGAAGAAGCTCTTCGCGCTGGAGGTCCCGGAGATCGCGGACGGCTCGGTGGTCATCGAGGCCATCGCCCGCGAGGCCGGCCACCGCACCAAGATCGCCGTACGCTCCACCCGCGCCGGCCTGAACCCCAAGGGCGCCTGCATCGGCCCGATGGGCAGCCGGGTGCGCAACGTCATGGCCGAGCTGCACGGCGAGAAGATCGACATCGTGGACTGGTCCGACGACCCGGCCGAGATGGTCGCCAACGCCCTGTCGCCCGCCCGGGTGAGCGAGGTCGAGGTCGTCGACCTCGGCGCCCGCTCCGCCCGGGTCACCGTGCCGGACTACCAGCTGTCGCTGGCGATCGGCAAGGAGGGCCAGAACGCCCGGCTCGCCGCCCGCCTCACCGGCTGGCGCATCGACATCCGTCCCGACACCGAGACGGACGAGGAGCGCGAGAACGCCGACCGCGAGCGGGCCGAGCGGGCCCGCGAGCGCTCGGAAAGGCGTTGACCCGGAGCGGGTCCAGGGAATAGATCTTGGCCGTACGTCGCTGAGATCACGACAACATCCGTTCGATTTTTGCCCCAAAGGGGTGAGGTCGGTACGGGGAGGTAGACTTAAACGTGTCTGGCCGGACGCAAGCACGCGCTTGCCCCGAGCGAACCTGTGTGGGATGCCGGGAGCGGGCGGCCAAGAGCGAGCTGCTGCGCATCGTGGTGGACGAGGGCGCCTGCGCCCCTGATCCACGCGGTACGCTGCCCGGCCGGGGTGCTTACGTGCACCCTGTCTCTGTCTGTCTCGACCTGGCGGTTCGCCGCCGGGCGTTCCCCCGGGCCTTCAAGGCCAAGGGGCCGTTCGACACCGCGGCACTCACGCGGTTCGTCGAGCGGGCGACACCGTAAGAAAAGTGAACGGCACGGGACCCCGTGCGGTCAGGTACCTCGCGAGTTGGAAGTAGGTCGAGATTGCGATGAGCACTCGATGAGTACGCGATGAGTACGCCCATGAAGTAGCGACGGTCCGGCGGTAACCCGGACCTAAAAGGAGCGAAGTGGCTAAGGTCCGGGTATACGAACTCGCCAAGGAGTTCGGCGTCGAGAGCAAGGTCGTCATGGCCAAGCTCCAAGAACTCGGTGAATTCGTCCGTTCGGCGTCCTCGACGATCGAGGCGCCGGTTGTACGTAAGTTGACCGACGCACTGCAGGGGCCCGGCGGCAACGCCGGCAAGTCCGCTGCCAAGCCCGGTGCGCCCCGCAAGGCGGCGCCCGCGAAGCCCGCAGCGCCCTCCCCGGCCGCTGCGGCACGTCCCGCTGCCCCCAAGCCCGGCGCACCGGCTCCCAAGCCGGCCGCCGCCGAGGCCCCGAGCAGCACCCCGGCGGCGGCCGGCTTGGGA
>MUNB01000213.1:12443-12819 GCA_002154345.1 Streptomyces griseus | reverse complement strand
CCCACACCCCGCACCACAGACGCCTTCGGGCCCGCCTCCCCCGTCCTGTCCGTCGCCCCGGTGACGCTGCCCGCCCCCGACCGGGCGGTGGACCTCCAGATCCGCGTCTCCGTACCCCTGACCGCCCTGACCGCCCTGACCGGCGAGGGCAGGCTTCCGGTCATCCTGCTCTCGCACGGCCAGGGCTTCTCGAACAACCTCTCCTCGCTCAACGGCTACGCACCGCTCGTCAGCTTCTGGGCGGCGCACGGGTTCGCCGTGATCCAGCCGACCCACCTCAGTTCGACGACGCTGAAGCTGCCGGCCGACACCCCCGGCGCGCCCATGCACTGGCGCTCCCGGGCCGAGGACATATCGCGCCTCATCGACCGGCTCG
>MUNB01000213.1:0-12358 GCA_002154345.1 Streptomyces griseus | reverse complement strand
CGGCCATGGCCGAGATGCTGCCCTTCCTCACCACCGCGGACTTCTCCCGGATGACGACCCCCACGCTCGTGGTCAACGGCGAGAAGGACGGGTCCACCCATCTGACGGTCCGGGGCCCGGCCTGGCACACCGACCCCTACACCCTCTCCCCCGGCCCCAAGACCCTGCTCACCCTCTTCGACGCGGAGCACGGACTCGGCGGGATCTCCGGATACGACGTCGCCGAGACGACCGACGAGAGCCCGGCGCGCGTGGCCGCGCTCGCGCGTCTCAGCTGGGCCTATCTGCGCAGCCGGCTGTACGCGGACGACGCCGCCTGGCAGGCGGCCCGCGAGGCGCTGGCGTCGGGCCCGGACGCGTTCGGCCGGGTCGAGTCGAAGGAGGGATAGGGACAAGGGGACAGGGACAGGGCGACGTTACGAGGTGCTGCCCGCCGCACACGGCCGCGGGCAGCACCTCGTACCGGGGCCGGCCCCGGCTCACTCCTGCCCGCAGCCGCCGCAGACGCCACGGCGGCGCAGGTAGTACAGACAGGTGGCGGCGCCCAGCGCGGCGCCCCACACCACCCAGAGGATCGCGGGCCCCGTGATCCCCCACGAGGCGGCCTCGAAGCCGCGCACCGCCATCAGGCCGCCCGGAATGAGCACCACCGCGACGAACCCGGCCGGTACGACGGCGGTCGCCGGATGGATCGTCCGCCCCTTCTTCCACCACACCCAGCGCGGCCACACCTCGCCCCACCTGGCGATCAGCCCGTGCATCAGCAGGCTGCCCAGCGTCGACACCACACCGAGCCCGAGCCCTATCTCCAGCATGTTCGGCGTGTCCCGCATCTCCTTCAGGAACGCGTCGGTGATGCCGAGCGGCACGTCGAAGTACCAGGCGATACGGGTGATGTCGTACGGGAGGGTCGAGAGCACGGCCACCCAGACCGCCCGGCGGCCCCAGGCGCGCAGCCTGACGGGGTCGCTCCGGCGTCCCGATCCGTGCGGGGCCCGGCCGCAGTGGACGCACCGCCCGCCGGTGCGCCGCTGGTAGGCGAGCGTCGCGGCGACCCACAGCAGCCCGCCGATGAAGACGATCATCAGGTTCCCGCGGTGCCAGTACAGGATGTCGCCCATGTCCTGCGGCCCCGGCACCCCGGTGAAGACGAACACGAGCAGCACCGGCGAGAAGGCCAGCAGGCCGAGCAGCGAGTAGTCGGGGATCAGGAGGGCCAGGGCGACACCGGCCACCCACCCGTAGCCGAGCAGGGTCTTGCGGACCCGACCGGTCCCGAGCTTCCGCACCATCAGCAGTCCGACGACCACACCGAGGGCGCAGAACACGGCCAGCACCGGGGCGACCACCTCGGCCCGGCTCGGCTCCAGGATCGACCCCGACGAACGGTCCTCGTGGACCCGCTGGAAGGGGTAGCCGTCGCCGCCCAGGGCCCAGTACAGCGCCGCCGCCCCGTAGAGCGCGGACCACGCGACCGCCAGATGTCCGGCCAGGTCCGGCCACCGGGACCACCACCGGAGCCTGCGTGGCCCGCAGTCCGGGGCAGCCCTCCCCGAAGCCTCGGCGGGCGTTTCGGCGGACGCTTCGGTGACGGTGTCAGGCATGACGAACTCCCCCTGGTCTCGCGGCATCCATATCTGCATCTGCCGTCGGAAGATCTCGGAAGATCAAGGCTGTCGCGCGGAGTCCCCGTCGTACATCTGCCGATCGGCAAAGAGCCGCGGCGGAAGACCGTCGGGCAACCTCCCCGACGGTAGATGCGTCATACAGGAAAACGACGTACGACCGAGGGAGAGAGACCGTGATGGACGAGCACCTGGTGAGGGCGTTCCGGTGGGCCGCTCGCGGCATGGGCGCCGCCCTCGACTACGTGAACCAGCGCACCGGCGTCGGCACGCTCACCGGAAGCATCCGGAACACCGTCGGCCGCAAGCGGCGCTAGACGTTCGGGACGCGGCCGCCGCCCATGAGCCCACCCCGCTCCGGGCCTTCCACAGGCCCCGCCCCCGTGTCATCACCGGCCGCCTCCCCGGCACACCTGCTGCTCCCGCATCCCAACTCACCCAGCCAGCACGGCCCGTGCTACGCGGGCGCGCCACCCTCCCGGTCGCGCCGCACGTCCTCCCGGATCCGCTCCGCCATCAGATCGGCGAGCGGATCCGTGACGTCCCAGGAGTGCGCGGCCGGATGCCGGTCGTACAGCACGCAGGCGTCGCCGTCCTTGACGGACAGCCGGTGGATGACGGCCGGGCACGGCAGCAGCTCCTTGAACCGGAACTTCCGGCGTCCGTCGCCCTCGCTCCAGAACATCCACAGGTCACGCCCGCCGGACACCGACACCGACGGGAGCTGGGCCGCGTGTTCGACCCCCTCCTCGTGCTCGCCGAGCTCGCACAGCAGGAACTCGTCCAGTTCGGGGGCTTCCGTCGCCTCGCCGGGCTCGTCCTCCAGGCCCATGAGCGCGACCCGCGCGCCCATCTCGGGGAGTTCGGTGAAGGCGGTGCACTGCAACATGGCGCTCATCCTTGCCGGAGAGAAGGGGAGGGGATACGGGCGGAAGCGGCCAGCGGGCGCATGACGAGCCCGTACCAGGCCGTGGCGTCACGGGCGACGAACTCGTACGGCAGCCCGTCCGCGAGCCGCCCCAGCGCGTAGTCGTGCTCACGGAAACTGGCGACCCAGGACCGGAGTTCGGCCGGTGCGTCGCGCAGTCCGGCCGCGCCGACCGGGTACAGCGCACGGCCCGGAACCCACGGTGCGTACGGGTCCGGATCGAGCGCGTCCGCGAACCGCCGGGCCTGCCGCCGCAGCCAGCGCAGCGCCAGCCGCCGCGTCGGCACGAGGACTCCGCCGAGCCGTACGGACCGCGCCGCGTCGCCGCCGTGGCTCTCGGCGACGTACCAAGTGGCGTGCCGATGCCGGGCGTTCACAGGACCTCACCCCGGCTGCGGGCGTTGAGCCGGGCGGTCCTGGCCCGGAGCTGCTCTATGAGGAGCGCGGGCCGGACGAGGTGCGGCACGGCCTCCCACTCGACCCCGCCACCCACGGGCCGCAGCGACCAGCGGGCGCCGGCGACCCCACGGAACTCGCCCACACGGTCGCCGTGACCGGTGTCCACCATGAGCGCGCCGAGGGCCGGGAGTTCGGGAGGCTGCTGCGCGTTCGGGCAAACGTTCTCGCCGTACACCTATCGCTCCTCTCTGTAGCCGTATGACTACCGGGGCGATTCAGCGTGGCCTACCGTCGAGATGTCTTCAACTTACGCAAACTGGCAGGCAAGTCAGGAGTCCCATGGTGAACCGCAAGGAGCTGGATCCCGAGCGGTCGGCAAGTGCCGCGTTCGGAGCGCTTCTCCGCAGCTTGCGGGACGAGCGCGGCTGGACACAGGACGAACTCGCTGCACGCATGGGGTGCTCCGGGGCGCACATCTCTGCCGTGGAAACTGGTCGACGATCTCCAACTTTACGTTTTGCGGCAAGCGCTGACAGGGCGCTGGGTACGGGAGACCGTCTGCAGCGCCAGAGCAGGGCGGTAACGCACAAAGCGTTGTTGGAGGGGTTCCCGGAATATCTCACCCACGAGGAGCGCGCGGCGGAGATCCGGCTGTACGAAGTCGGAGTCATCCCAGGGCTGCTCCAAACACCGGCGTACGCGGCCACCCTGGAGGCCGACGCCGTGCGCCGCGAAGCGATCACCCAGGAACAGGCCGATGAGCGAGTGGCGCTGGTGGAGCGGCGACAGGCCTCACTCGTACGCTCACCGACCCCCTTGTTGTTCGCGGTTCTGGATGAGGGGTGCGTACTCAGGCCGATGGGCGGCCCGGAGGTCATGGCCGCCCAGTTCGACCGGCTGCTGGAGTTCGCCGAGCAGCCGAATACCGTCCTCCAAATCGCTCCGTTCCAGATGGGGGAACGCCGACCGTTCAGCCTGCCCGTGACCGTGCTGACCCTCCACGACCGCTCACTCATGTCGTACGCGGAGTCCACCCAGCACGGTCATCTGGAACGTAACAACGCACTCGTCCTGCCTCTACTGACGGCCTACCATCAGTTGCAGGCCGAGGCGCTGTCGCAAGCAGCTTCCGTAGCCATGATCAAAAAGTTACGAAAGGGCATCCTGTGACGACCGAGACCCCCCACTGGTACACGTCCTCGTACAGCGGCAACGGCGGTCAGTGCGTCGAGGTCGCCACCAACCTCGCCGCCCCGCACGGCATCGTCCCCGTCCGCGACTCCAAGAACCCGACCGGCCCGGCCCTCACCGTCCCCGCCACCGCGTTCAGCGCCTTCGTGGCGGGCGTCCGCGCCGGAGACTTCGGCACCGTCTGAGCCACGCGAGCCGGCAGAACAACAGCCCCACCGTGCCTGCGCGGTGGGGCTGTTGCTGCGATCAGGTGGAGCGGCCACGCCGTCGGCGCTACTCGGTGGGGCTCGAAATCCCGGATTTACCCGACAACGCGAATACCCGCCCACCCTGGTAGACGCACGTTGCCGCCCCGCTCTACGGTCATCGTCGACATGGTTCAGCTCATGCAGCAGAGGGAGCACCGTGGCGCGAAGTGACCTGCACCGCCTTACGGGAGTCAGCGGCGGGCCGAACTGTGATGACGACGACTGCCCCAACGTGTACGTGGACAGGACGGACGGCAGAATCGTTGTTCAGGGTGACCTGCACTCGGCATTCCAGCCTCCGGCCGGTGAGGCGCTGGTAAAGATTCCCGAGCACGTCCTGCGGGAGGCCGTTCGTGCTCTTGGATGGTGAAGCGTGGCGCGACTTCTTCGACTCCTTCGAGCGAGAGGCCTGGAGGTTCGAGGCACAGCCCACGTACACCATGCCCAGGGAGCAGGAGAATATTTCCCGATTTCTCAGAGGAGAGGAAAAACCGGCCGACCATAACGCGCGCTGGCATGAACGTGTCCGAGGACACAAGGAGGCCGGACGCAGCATCGGACGCATCCGAGTGGTCCGTCGGCCGCTCACGGAGTACCAGCTCTACCAGTTCTCATGGGGAATTCCTGGAAACATCGAAGCCGGCGAGGACATTCGGATACTGGATGTGACTCGGACCGGCTTCGGGTTGCCGCTCAACGGCTGCGACTGGTGGATGTTCGACGACGCACGCATCGCTCACCTCAACTTCCGGCCCGACGGGACTCAGATCAACCGCGAGGCATTCGAGGGTGACCCGGCACCCTACCGGGCATGGAAGCGGATCGCGCTGGAGCGGGCGGTTCCTTTCCAGGAGTACGTACGAGGCCTTGACCTTTCAACCTGAGCAACTGGCGGGCTCCAGGGCCGATCTCGGCGCGTTGCTCCGAGACCTGCGCAAGCGAGCCGGGCTGTCCCAGGTCCGGCTCGCCCAGCGCTGCACCATGTCACAGACGAAACTCAGCAATGTGGAAACCGGTCGGGCCGGACCGACTCTCGTCGATGTCGAGCTGATCCTCAGAGCCCTGGAAGCCACCCCGGCGGAGACAGCCGAGGTGATGTCCCTTGCTCGGCTCACCCGGACCGAGTGGCAGAACAAGCGGACGTCCCGCAGGAGAGGCCTGGAGAAGCGCCAAGCAGAGCTGGCCGGCCTGGAATCCGAAGCTACGGTTCTGCGTTACTTCTTGCCCGCCATGGTGACGGGCCTCCTCGCGACCCCCGAATACGCGAGCGCCGGCCTGAGCGGATCACCGGGCGACAAGTCGGTGACGTTGGCGAGGAAGCTGGAAAGGCAGGCCGTTCTTTACGACACCACCAAGTCGTTCACGTTCCTGCTGACAGAGCAGGCTGTGCGCTGGCCCTTGCTTCACCGGGCCGGGATGGCTGTGCAGGTGGACCGACTTATCTCTCTGTCCCATCTGCCCAACGTGCGCATCGGATTGCTTCCCACGGATTCTGTGACATGTCGCGGCCCCATGAATACGTTCACCGTCTACGACCACCGCCTGACCACGGTGGAGACCTTTACCGGACGCATAGTTTTTCAGGACGCCCGAGATATCGCGGAACACCTCGGAGTGTTCGGGAAATACGAACACCTGGCACTCTTCGGCGACGCCGCGAGGAACCTTTTGACTCACTGGGCCACTCATTTCCGTTCATGATCTATACCCGGCAACGCGAATAACCTGCCAACTTCCTGGCGAGCCGACCGGTGAACTCCCTTCGGCACATCAGAAGGGCTCGGGCACATGAAGGACCTGTACGAACTCCCCATCGAAGAAGTCACGTTCTCCAAGGCCTGCGGCGGCAACACGCACCCCGACGGCGAGTCCTGCGTGACCCTCGCGCGGATCGGGCCGGATGCCTGGGCCCTGGGCGACAGCAAGCGCCCCGACGCGGAGCCGTTGCGGTTCACGACGGCCGAGCTGGACGCGGCGGGCATCGACCCCGCCCGCTTCGACCTCTCCGCCTGAGCCACCGTGCACCACCACGGCTACGCCTGGCTCGGGGAGAAGCGGACGTTCGACAAGGAGAGCATCCGCAGGCCCCGGGCCAGGCGCCGACGGCGACCAGTGAGCAGGACGTGCACGAGCGGTACCGGGAGGCGGTGGCCGTGTTCCCGGGCTCCGACGTACCGCCGATCCAGACGGCGCACTGGCTCATGAAACCGGCCTCGATGATTCGGGGCACCTGGGAGGAGCCCAAGGAGGCCGGCGCGTGGCTGGGGCGGCAACTCACCGAGTTCGCGCCCCGGTTCGCCTCCGCGCAGGACCGAGAGGCGACCAGGCTGGTCCTGCTCGTCAGGGCGGCGGTCGAACGGCTCGCGTGGGGCGGGGACGTGTCCCTCGGCCACTACCTCAGCGGCACGGTCTTCCACTCCGTCGCCCTGGTGACCTGCTCCCCGAACCGCAGCACACCCGAACTGCCCTGCCCACAGCGCCGGGCCGGTCCGGAACCCGCACCCGCACCCGCACCCGCACCCGCACCCGATGACGCACGACGACTCACGACGGGGTGCTCGCCGCCCTTGACAGCCAGCCCTCACGCGGCATGCAATATATTGCATGCCAGTCCCGCAGAACCGAGGCCTCGTCTCCCGTTCGCTCCTCCGTGAGAGCGCCTACCGGGCCATCCGTGACGCCATCGTCGACGGCACGCTCGCGCCCGGCGAACGTCTCAACGACGGCGACCTGGCCGACTGGCTCGGGGTCAGCCGTACGCCGGTGCGTGAGGCGCTGGCGCGGCTGGAGCAGGCGGGGCTCGTGCAGACGAAGCCCGGTCGGTTCACCCTCGTGAGCCCGCTCGACGTCCGCGCCGTCCGGGCCGCGCAGTCGGTCACCTCCGCCATGCACGAACTCGCCGTACGGGAGGCCGTCCCGCAGCTGGACGCGGTCGAGCTCGACGCGATGCGCGAGGCGAACGCGCGCTTCGCCGACGCCCTGCGGCGCAACGACGCGGACGGGGCGCTGGAGGCCGACGACGCGTTCCACCGCGTCGCCGTGACCGCCTGCGCCAACGCGGCCGTCGCCACCGTGCTCGACCAGTTCACGCCCGTACTGCGACGGCTGGAGCGGCTGCGGTTCTCCTCGCTGAGCGGGCGTGGGTCGGTCGCCCAGCACGACCGGATCATCGAGCTGTGCGCGGCCGGGGACGTCGAGGGCGCGGTGGCCGCGACCCGGGCCAACTGGCAGACGCTGCTGCCGCTGCTCGACGCCTGGCCGGACGCCGGAGCGGGGACCGCCACCGGAGAACCCGGCGAGCCGGGGTCCGGCGGGCCGCGACCCGGCGGATCGCGGAGCGGCGCGCCCGGAGACTCCTGAACACCCGTGCCACGCGGCCCGGCGACGGGCTGCGCCGGACCCATCCACGCCTACGCACACGCCTACGCCCACGCCCACGCACACGAGGAGCCCGCGATGTCCCTGGACGACTTCGAGCGTTACCCCCTGCTGTTCGGCCCCAGCCCGGTGCATCCGCTGGACCGGCTCAGCAAGCATCTCGGCGGTGCGCGCATCTGGGCCAAGCGGGAGGACTGCAACGCCGGTCTCGCGTACGGCGGCAACAAGACCCGCAAGCTGGAGTACCTGCTTCCCGACGCGCTCCGGCAGGGCGCGGACACGCTCGTCAGCATCGGCGGCGTGCAGTCCAACCACACACGGCAGGTGGCGGCCGTGGCCGCCCGCGCCGGTCTGAAGGCGGTCCTCATCCAGGAGAGCTGGGTGGACTGGCCCGACGCGGTCAACGACAAGGTCGGCAACATCCTGCTGTCCCGCATCATGGGCGCGGACGTGCGCCTGGTGCAGGCGGGCTTCGGCATCGGCGTCAAGGACAGCTGGCGTCAGGCCCTGGACGACGTACGGGCCGCGGGCGGCACGCCGTACGCCATTCCGGCCGGCGGATCCGACCATCCCCTCGGCGGCCTCGGCTTCGCGAACTGGGCGCGCGAAGTGCAGCGGCAGGAGGAGGAGTTGGGCGTGTTCTTCGACACCGTCGTGGTGTGCAGCGTCACCGGCAGCACCCAGGCAGGCATGATCGCCGGGTTCGCGGGCCAGGACCGGCCGCGGCGGATCCTGGGCATCGACGCGTCGGCGAAGCTCGCCGAGACCCGTGCCCAGGTGGCGAGGATCGCCCGTGCCACCGCCGAACTCATCGGCCTCGGGCGGGAACTGAAGGACGACGAGATCACCGTCCTGGAAGGCTGGGCCGGCGAGCTCTACGGCATACCGGTGCAGTCCACGGTGGACGCCATCAAGCTCACGGGCCGGCTCGAAGGGATGATCATCGACCCGGTCTACGAGGGCAAGTCCATGGCCGGACTCATCGACCTGGTGCGCGACGGCGGGATCCCCGAGGACTCCAACGTCCTGTACGCCCACCTCGGCGGCCAGCCGGCCCTGAACGCCTACAGCGGGATCTTCCACTGACGCGACAGCGGTCCGCGTGTCCCCGCTCCGCCAGAGGCCGATCCGTATAGCCGATCCACCCCCTGGCGGGCAAGCGGCCGTCCGGGTGCTCCTAGGCTGGGGCCCATGCCCACGCCACCCGCATATGCCCTCGTCGCCACGGACCTGGACGGCACCCTGCTCCGCCCGGACGACACCGTGAGCGCCCGGTCCCGCGCGGCGCTCGCCCGCGCCGCCGCGGCGGGCGCCCGGCATCTGATCGTCACCGGGCGGCCCGTCCCCGGGATACGGGCGCTGCTCGCGGACCTGGCGTACACCGGGCTCGTCGTCTGCGGGCAGGGCACCCAGCTGTACGAGGCCGGGAGCGGGCGGCTGCTGCGGTCCGCCCCCCTGGACCGCGAGGCCGCCGACACCGCGCTCGGCAAGATCGAGGCGGAGGTCGGGGCGGTGTTCGCCGCCGTGGACCAGGACGGCGTGGACGGGGTGACCCTGATCGAGGCCGGGTACCGGATGCCGAACCCGACGCTTCCCGCCCAACCCGTCGGCACCCGCGCCGCGTTGTGGGCGCGGCCCGTGATCAAGGTGCTGGTGCGCCACCCGGAGCTGGGCGACGACGAGCTGACCGCCGCCGCGCGCGCGGCCGTGGGCGAGCTGGCGACGGTGACGATGGCGGGGCCCGGCACGGTGGAGCTGGCCCCGCGCGGCGTGGACAAGGGCACGGGACTGGCGGCGGCCGCCGAGCTGCTGGAGACCGGGGCCGAGCGGACGATCGCCTTCGGCGACATGCCCAACGACCTGCCGATGTTCGCCGGTTCGGGGTACCGGGTGGCCATGGGCAACGCGCATCCGGAGCTGCGCGCGGCGGCCGACGAGGTGACCCTGTCGAACGCGGAGGACGGGGTCGCGGTGGTCCTGGAGCGACTGTTCGGCGCCCAGGCCGCACCGGACTCCGGTGCGGCCTGACGGACCCTGGTTTGGTCTAGACCAAGGCGGGTAGGCTGCGGTCGCATGCGTGGCGACCCCACCGCCACGCATGCGGCTTGACATGCACCTGCCTGCCCTGTTCGCCGCAGGCGGGAGACCCCCACGGACCCACCGAGGAGCTGTCGTGAAGCGCAAGATGATGTCGGCCGTCGTGGCCCTGCTCGCCACCGGCCTCGCCGCCTCCCCGGCTGTCGCGGCCCCCGCCGCCTCCGCCGCCGAGGGCAAGGCCACCGTCGGCGCCGACTGGGCGAAGCAGTCCATCACCTTCACCGCCGCCCCGGGCCAGGTCAACGACCTCCACGTGGTCCCGATGGACCAGGGCGACGGCGTCCGGCGCATCGGCTTCCGCGACGCGGTGCCGCTCCGGCCCGGCGACCACTGCACGTACCTCACCCCGGGCGACGAGACGTACGTCGTCTGCGAACTGCCCACCGACAGCGCCCGGCCGGACCGGATCGACGTCTTCCTCGGCGACGGCGACGACGAGATCGCCACCAGCGACCCGGGCGTCGCCACCGTCAGCGGCGGCCCGGGCGACGACATGCTGCACGCCCACACCGCGCACACCGTGCGCGGCGACGAGGGCGACGACATGGTCATGGGGCGCGTCGTCCTCGACGGCGGCGACGGCGACGACCACCTGATGGCCGTCGACGGCGACCAGTGGCTGTGGGGCGGCCGGGGCGACGACATGATCGAGGCGTACGACGGCGACGACGTCGTGTACGCGGGCCCGGGCGACGACCACGTCATGGGCGGGGAGGGCAACGACCTCCTGTTCGGCGGCTCCGGCGACGACATGCTGTACGGCGAGGACGGAGACGACCTCGTCGTCGGCGGCTCCGGGAAGGACACGGTCGAGGGCGGCCCGGGCCGGAACATCACGCTCCCCTGAAGGCTTCCCCGAGCACTCCCCTCAACGGCCCCCGGGAACGGCCCTATCCCTGGGGCGGGTTGAGCTTGCGGAAGTACGTCCAGCTGGTCTCGTTCGGCTCGCTCCACTTCTCCGGGGCGTGGGCGAACTCCGGGTGGCGGCCGGCGATGTAGGCGCGGGTGCGCTCGGGCACCTCGGTGTACGCGCCGAGCTTGCGGCCCCGGCAGTGGAAGGTGAGGCCGCCGGGCCGCTGTCCCCGGGCCATCCAGGGCAGCCACGGCGACATCCGGCTCCACGACAGGGTGGCCGGAACGCTGGGCGCCGCCCCCGCCAGATCGGCGCGGTCCGCGAAGAACTGGAAGAGTTCCAGGGCCTTGTACGTGTCCCCCGCCGAGTGCACCGGATACGCGGCCACCGGCAGCGGCGACGGGTAGGCGAGCGGGATCTCCAGGCTGAAGCAGACCTGGTCCCCGAGGTCGGTCGTCGGGATCGGGAAGGGGCGCCACTTCTGGTTCGCCGGGTCGTTCCAGACGTGCACCACCGGCAGGTCCTGCCAGGTCTCCAGGATCTCGCGGCTGACCGGATCCAGATAGAACGCGGCCTCACGGGTGAGCAGTTGATACGCGTCGGGACCGGCCTCCGCGTCCTGGACCAGGCGCGAGACATTGAGGCCCTCGAAGCCGAAGACGCGCCGGTAGGGCTCGTCGGGGGCCCAGGAGTACACGTCTCCGGACCACCAGTACGTCACCTCCTCGCCGTCGAGGGAGGCGCGGGTGCGGGCGAAGGAGCGGAGCAGCTCTGCGGGTGTCGTCATACGGACCACTCTGCTCGATCGGCGCGGCCGGCATGCCCGTGCGCCCCCGGATTCCGCCGGTCCGGGCGGAGTCACGCGCCCGGCAGCTCCTGTTCGGTCCACAGCACCTTGCCGTCCGGCCCGTGCCGGGCGCCCCAGTGCGAGGCGAGACGGGAGACGATGAACAGGCCCCGGCCGCCCTCGTCGACGGTCCGGGCGGCCGTGGAACCGTCGTGGACCTCGCAGGTGAGCGTGGAGTCCAGCAGGAGGCGCAGCCGCAGCGGCGGGGTGCCGTAGCGGACGGCGTTGGTGACGAGCTCGCTGACGATCAGCTCGGTCGCGTCGACGGTGTCCTCGTCCAGGCCCCAGCCCTGGAGCCGGTCGCGGACGAGCACCCGGGCGGTGGCGGGCGTCGCGCGGTCCTGGGCCAGGTCCCAGGTGGCGACCCGGTGTTCGGAGACCGTACCCGTACGGGCCAGGAGCAGGGCCGCACCGGCGGAGCGGGTGTCGTCCGGCAGCGCGTACACGATGTCGTCGCCCAGTTGCCGCAGACTGCGGCCCGGCCGGGCGAGGGTCCGCGTGATGCGTTCGGCGGCCCGGTCGCCGGAGAGCAGCTCGGCGGTGCAGAACGCGAGCAGGCTGCCCTCCTCCAGGGTGACGGTGGCGGGGGCGAAGAGGGCGCTGTCGGCGGAGAAGAGTCCGGGCCCTTCCGGTACGTCGAGGTCGACGGGCNNGGTGCCCGGCGCGGGCGAGGGTGCAGGTGCGGGTGAACGGGTCGTAGACCCCGTACACGCAGCCCGCGCTCAGGGGTTCGCCGTGCAGCGAGTCGTCCGGGGGCAGGGCGGCGCGTTCGCCGGCGAGGCGGTCGGCGGT
>MUNB01000212.1 GCA_002154345.1 Streptomyces griseus | reverse complement strand
CCGTCAGCCCGCCCGCCCCGAACAGCGCGGTGAGCAGCCCGATGTCGGTCGCGCCGCCCAGCTCGGCCTCGGCGTGCACGGGCAGCAGTACGGCGTACCAGCCCTGATCGAGGCCGTTCATGAACATCACCATGACCACGACCGACAGCAGCAGCCGGTTGCTGAACAAGTGGGCGTAGCCCTCGCGGAGTTCGGTGCCGTAGGCGCGTACGGAGACCGGGGTCTCCGCCTTCCGCGGCTCGGCCGCGCGGATGCCCCGTACCCCTGCGGCGACCAGCAGGGCGGACAGCCCGAACGTCGCCGCGTCCAGTAGCAGGACCGACTCCGCGCCGACGAAGGCGATGAGGACCCCGGCGAGCGCCGCACCGACCATCCGGGCGCCGCGCGAGACCGCGTCGAAGAGGCTGGCGGCCCGGGCCAGCGTGGTGCCGGCGTGCTCGGCCAGGTCCGGGATCAGGACGTAGCGCGCGGTGTTGCCCGGGGTGTGGGCGAAGCCGTTCAGCGCCATCAGCGCGCACAGCATCCAGAAGTCGAGGACGCCGGCGAAGTGCAGCAGCGGGATCGCGGCGATGGCCAGGGCGCACACGGCGTCGGAGACGACGGCGACCCGGCGGCGGCCGATCCGGTCGATGACCGGTCCGCCGATCAGCGCGGCGACGACGATCGGCAGGGTCGCGCAGAAGGCGACGACGCCGGCCCGGCCCGCACTGCCGGTGGTCTCCAGGACGAACCAGGGGACGCCGATCAGGGTCAGTGAAGTGCCTGCGGTGGAAATGGAGTTGGCCGCGAGCGTGGCGGCGAGCGGGGTGCGGTGCCCCATGGTTCTGTCCCCCCGAGTCGATGGTTACGCCGGATGGAAGGCGGCGGCGCGCGGCGCGTTCACGGTCGCGGTCGCTTCCCGGCTCTGGGTCGTCAGCCGCAGGCCCACCTCGACCAGGGTCCAGCCGACCCGGGTGCGCAGGCTGGTGCGGGGGAGGCGGAACTCGGCGGCCCTGGAGTGGAGTTCGGCGGATGCGACCGTGTGCAGGAGGTGGTGGACGTCGGCGTGCATAACGGGCTTCCCTTCGGGTGATGGGGAGTTCGGGGAGTGTGGGGAGTTACGGTGTGCGGCCCGGTCATTCGGAGGGGCGCGGGAACGTGTGCAGATGGGTGCGGACGACGGCCGAGCCCTCGGTGTCCTCGGGGACGACGTCGCGGTAGCTCTCCACCACTGCGTGGAGCTTCGCCGAGAGCTCCCGGGCCAGCTCGGGGGTGAGGCGCACCTTGAAATCGCTCATGTCCGAGCTCTGTCGCCACTCCTGCGGCCATTCGCTCATGGTGCCGAGCCAGGTGTTCAGCTCCTGGGCGTGCGTGGTGGCCACCTCGTGCATGACCACGCCGATGGCCCCGCGCACCTCCGGGTCGGTGTGGGCGAGGAAGTCCGCGCTCTCGAAGATGGCCCCCTCGTGTATGGCCCGCCACCACCGCTCCCGCCCCTTGCCGAGCTCAGGCGCGTCCTCCACGAGGCCCGATTCGGCCAGTTGGCGCAGGTGGTAGCTGGTGGCGCCGCTCGACTCGCCCAGTCGCTCACCCAGCTTCGAGGCGGTCGCAGGGCCGAACTCGCGCAGCGCGTTCAGCAGGCGGATCCGCAGCGGGTGCGCGATGGCGCGCAGGGTGCGGGCGTTGACCGTGTGGAGCTTCCGGTCGTCGCCGTCCAGGCGGTAGGGGCGAGGGGCGTTCTCGCCCTGGGAGGCGTTCTCGTTCTCCGTCATGCTTCGACAGTAGAGATGCAAAGAGTCCTTTGCAAGGCTTTTTTGCAACTAGGTCTTTGCAACGATCCTTTGTCACTCAGCCCTCCTCGATGAACCCCTCCGCCACCAGCCAGTCCTTCGCCACCTCGTGCGGGTCCTCGCCGTCCACGTCCACCTTGGCGTTCAGCGTCTGCGCGACCTCGGTCGTCAGCTTCTTCGCGAGCGGGTCCAGCAGCTCCGCGATCACCGGGTACTTCTCGAAGGTGGCCTCGTGGACGACGGGGGAGGCGTTGTAGTTGGGGAAGAAGTTCTTGTCGTCCTCCAGGACGTCCAGGTTCATCGCCTTGATGCGTCCGTCGGTGGTGAACACCTCGCCCAGCAGGCAGGAGCTGGACTCGGAGACCTGGGTGTAGATGATTCCGGCGTCCATCTTCCGGATGTTGCCCGCCGGGATCTTCATCCCGTACTTCTTCTCCATCCCGGGCAGTCCGTCGTCGCGCGAGGCGAACTCGTTCTCCACGCAGATCGTCACCGCGCCCGGGTCCTTCTTCGCGAGGGCCGCCACGTCCGAGAGGGTCTTCAGCCGGTACCTGGCGTTGTTCTTCTTGCTGATGGCCAGTGCGTACGTGTTGTCGAGCGGGGCCGGCGGCAGCCAGATCACCCCGTTGCCCTTGTCCTCGTCCCGTACCGCCTCGTACTGCTTCTTCGGGTCGACGATCGGGTCCGCGTGGCCCAGGAAGGTGATCCAGCCGGTGCCGGTGTAGTCCCACTGCGCGTCGGCGTCGCCGTTGATGATGGCCTCGCGGGCGCTGATCGAACCCGGCAGGTTCGTCCGGTCCAGGACCTCCGCCCCGGCCGCCTTGAACACCAGGCCGGTCATCTGGCCCAGGATGATGTTCTCGCTGAAGTTCTTCGAGGTCACCGTCAGCGTGGCGCCCTTGAGCGGCTCGCCCTGCCCGACCGAGCCCGGCGACACGTCGTCCACCATCGGTGAACCGCTCTTCAGCCCGCAGCCGCCCACCAGCAGCAGCAGGGACGCGGCCGCCAGGACCCGGATTCCGTACGTCGTCGTCCTCACCGCTCCTCCAGCCCGCGCGGCGTCAGCGCCAGTTCGGCCAGCGAGGCCAGCCAGTCCACCAGCAGCGCCAGCACCACCGTCAGCACCGAGCCGATGATCAGCACCGGCATCCGCTGCGTCTGGATCCCCGAGGTGATCAGGTCGCCCAGCCCGCCGCCGCCGCCGAACGTCGCCAGCGTCGCCGTACCGACGTTCAGGACCAGGGCCGTCCGGACGCCGGCCAGGATCAGCGGCACCGCGAGCGGCAGCTCCACCTTCAGCAGGACGCCCCGCCCGGACATCCCCATGCCGCGCGCGGCCTCGATCATGTTCGGCTCGATCGCCCGGAGCCCCGCCACCGTGTTGGAGAGCACCGGCAGCACCGCGTAGATCACGATGCCGATGATCGCGGTCCGCGGGCCGATGCCCAGCCAGATCACCAGCAGCGCCAGCAGACCGATCGCCGGGGTCGCCTGCCCGATGTTGGCCAGCGCCGTGAACGCCGGGGCCGCCTTGCGCAGCCGCCGCCGGGTCAGCGCGATGCCGAGCGGGATCGCGATGATCAGCACCCAGAACGTGGAGATCGCCGTCAGCCGTACGTGCTGCCACCAGCGCAGCTGGACGTTGCCGCCGGTCAGCGAGTTCTCCGCGATCGAGTCCAGGTGGATGTTGGTGATCCACACGTAGGTGATGACCAGGACGACCACCAGCACCGCCGGCAGGAGCACCAGCTTCCGCCAGGTGATCCGGCGCGCCGGGGCGGCCGGAGCGGGGGAGGGGTCGCTCTCCTCGTCGTGGAACGCGTGGCCCTTGACGTCGTGCTCGCCCGGCGGCCGGGTCGGGGTGGCCGGTTCCTTGCCGGAGCCGGACTGGTGGCTGGGGCTCATGCTCCGCCGCCACCCCCCTCCAGCTCCTGCTCCGTCTGGTGGACGCGCTGCTCCTCCAGCTCGTGCTGGTGCTCCATCGCGGTCAGCCGGTCGGCCTCCAGCAGCTCCTGCACGTTGTCCATCAGCGTCTTCATGTCGACGACCCCGATGAACTCGCCGCGCCGCCCGGTCACCGCGACCCGGCCCCCGCTGTCGGTGAGCACCGCCTCCAGCGCGTCGTGCAGCGTGGCGTCCCGGGTCACTGTGTCGTGCACCAGCTGCCCCGCCCGCGCCAGCGAACCGCGCGCCCGCATCAGGTCGCCGCGCCGCAGCCACTTGTACGGGCGGTTCTGCCGGTCCAGCATCAGCAGCTCGTTGTGCGGGCCGTTGCGCAGCTTGTTGAAGATCGTCTGGAGCGGGTCCTCGACCGTCACCGTCGGGAAGTCCGCGATGCCCACATCCCGTACGCGGGTGAGGTTGAGGCGTTTGAGGGCCGCGCCCGCGCCGACGAAACCGGAGACGAAGTCGTCCGTCGGATTGGTGAGGATCGCCTCGGGGGTGTCGAACTGGGCGATGTGCGACCGCTCCCGCAGTACGGCGATCCGGTCGCCCAGCTTGATCGCCTCGTCGAAATCGTGGGTGACGAACACGATCGTCTTGTGCAGCTCGTGCTGGAGCCGGATCAGCTCGTCCTGGAGGTGGTCGCGGGTGATCGGGTCGACCGCCCCGAACGGCTCGTCCATGAGGAGGACGGGAGGGTCGGCGGCCAGCGCCCGTGCCACGCCCACCCGCTGCTGCTGCCCGCCGGAGAGCTGACGTGGATAGCGGCCGTGGAACTCGCGCGGGTCCAGGCCCACCAGGTCGAGCATCTCCTCCACCCGGTCCTTCACCCGGGACTTGGACCAGCCGACCATCTTCGGGACCAGCGCGATGTTGTCCGCGACCGTCATGTGCGGGAAGAGGCCGGAGGACTGGATCGCGTAACCGATCTTGCGGCGCAGCTTCACCGGGTCGATGTCGGTGACGTCCTCGTCGCCGATCCGGATCCGGCCCGAGGTCGGCTCGATCAGCCGGTTGATCATCTTGAGGGTGGTGGACTTCCCGCAGCCGGACGGGCCGACGAAGATCACCGTCTCGCCGGCCTTGATCTCCATGGAGACGTTGTCGACGGCCGGGTTCGGGTTTCCCGGGTACTTCTTGGTGAGGTTCTCCAGCTGGATGGTGGCCCCGGAGGTGGCCTCGGCCCCTTCCTCCACAGCGACAGCGCCGGTCTCGGTCTCAGGCACGGATCCCCCTCGGGATGGTCAGCCGTCCCAGCAGGACGTACGCGGCGTCGAAGAGCAGGGCGAGGACCACGATGCCGAGCGTGCCCGCGAGGACCTGGTTGATCGCGTTGGCGCTGCCCAGCGACGCGATGCCGCGGAAGATCTCGTTGCCGAGGCCGGGCCCGGAGGCGTACGCGGCGATCGCGGCGATGCCCATCAGCATCTGGGTGGAGACCCGGATCCCGGTCAGGATCGGCGGCCAGGCGAGCGGCAGCTCCACCCGGCACAGCCGCGCCAGCCGCGACATCCCGATGCCCGTCGCCGCGTCGACCAGCGACGGATCGACGCCCCGCAGTCCGACGATGGAGTTCCGGACGATCGGCAGCAGCCCGTACAGGGTCAGGGTGATCACGGTCGGTGCGACGCCCAGGCCGACCAGCGGGATCAGCAGACCGATCGCGGCGAGCGACGGAATGGTCAGGATCGTCGCCGTGGAGGTGATGGCCAGCGAGCCGCCCCAGCCGCTGCGATAGCTCACCACCCCGATGACCACGCCCAGCACGGTGGCGATGACCATGCACTGGAAGACCGCGCTGACGTGCTGGAACGCGTCCGTGAGGAGCTGCTGGTGGCGGGTGTTCAGATACTCCCAGAAGCTCACACGCACTCCTTCGGCTCGGCCGGCCTCCCGGGCCCTTCGCTCAGTCGGTGTCCTCGGCCGCCTGTTCCACCAGCGGGATGATCCGCAGCGGAACCGGGTTCTCCATGACGATCGCCGTGGAGGCCCGGACAATGCCATCAAATCCGACAACCCGGTCGATCACCCGCTGAAGATCGGCGTTGGAACGGGCGACGAGCCGGCAGAACATGTCGCCGTGCCCGGTGGTGGTGTGCAGCTCCAGCACTTCCGGTACGCCGCCCAAATGGGCCCGTACGTCCGCCCCTTGGCCCTGCTTGATCTCCAGCGTGGCGAACGCGGTGACCGGATAGCCGAGCGCCGCCGGGTCCACGTCGGGGCCGAACCCCCGGATGACGCCATTCGACTGAAGGCGGTCCAGCCGCGCCTGCACGGTCCCGCGCGCCACCCCGAGCCGCCGGGATGCTTCGAGGACGCCTATGCGCGGCTCACGCGCGAGCAGCACGATGAGCCGGCCGTCCAGATGATCGATCGCCACGGGCCTGCCTCCGATGGTCAGCCTGTACAGATAGTCCGGCCATCATGGCGTTCGACTGGGCATATTGCCCAGTGAATGCGCGAACTATTGCGCACCTTGCGATGTGGGGAGAGCCTTCGAACATGACTGAGACTCTGCACACCAGCCCCGAAACCGCAGCGCAGGCCGACCGCTTCCCGGTCAAGGGAATGGACGCGGTCGTCTTCGCCGTGGGCAACGCCAAGCAGGCCGCGCACTACTACTCGACCGCCTTCGGCATGAAACTCGTGGCCTACTCCGGACCGGAGAACGGCAGCCGCGAGACGGCGAGTTACGTCCTCACCAACGGCTCGGCCCGCTTCGTCTTCACCTCCGTGATCAAGGCGTCCACCGAGTGGGGCACCTTCCTCTCCGACCACGTCGCCGCGCACGGCGACGGCGTCGTCGACCTCGCCATCGAGGTCCCGGACGCCCGGGCCGCGTACGCGTACGCGGTCGAGCACGGCGCACGCGGCATCACCGAGCCGCACGAGGTCAAGGACGAGCACGGCACCGTCGTCCTCGCCGCCATCGCCACGTACGGCAAGACCCGCCACACGCTGGTCGAGCGCTCCGGCTACGACGGCCCCTACCTCCCCGGCTTCGCCGCGGCGAACCCGATCGTCGAGCCGCCCGCCAAGCGCACCTTCCAGGCGATCGACCACTGCGTCGGCAACGTCGAGCTCGGCCGGATGAACGAGTGGGTCGGCTTCTACAACCAGGTCATGGGCTTCACCAACATGAAGGAGTTCGTGGGCGACGACATCGCCACCGAGTACTCCGCCCTGATGTCGAAGGTCGTCGCCGACGGCACGCTCAAGGTCAAGTTCCCGATCAACGAGCCGGCCATCGCGAAGAAGAAGTCGCAGATCGACGAGTACCTGGAGTTCTACGGCGGCGCCGGCGTCCAGCACATCGCGCTCGCCACCAACGACATCGTCTCCACGGTCCGTTCGATGCGCGCCGCCGGTGTGCAGTTCCTGGACACCCCCGACTCGTACTACGACACCCTCGGCGAGTGGGCCGGCGAGACCCGGGTGCCGGTCGAGACCCTGCGCGAGCTGAAGATCCTCGTCGACCGCGACGAGGACGGCTACCTGCTGCAGATCTTCACCAAGCCGGTCCAGGACCGGCCGACCGTCTTCTTCGAGATGATCGAGCGCCACGGCTCCATGGGCTTCGGCAAGGGCAACTTCAAGGCCCTGTTCGAGGCGATCGAGCGCGAGCAGGAGAAGCGCGGCAACCTCTGACCTGCGCCTTCGGGTGCGGAAACGCCGCCGTGGTCCGAGGCAGTACCTCGGACCACGGCGGCGTTCGCCGTTCACGGCCTGCGCTTGACGCCCTGTGCTTCACGTCCTCCGGTTCACGGGCTCTTCGCCGCGGCGGGCGAGGGGGAGGGCGACGCGGTGGGCGACGGGGACTCCGAGGG
>MUNB01000211.1 GCA_002154345.1 Streptomyces griseus | reverse complement strand
GTATCCGGGCCGCGGCCGTATCCGGGGCGCGGCCGTATCCGGGGCGCGGCCCGCACCGCCCCGACACCCACGTGACCGACCCCACCCCCCGCTCCGTTAAAACTCCCGCAACAATAAACAGGTGATCACCTCACCCGCACGGAGCCCCCAGCGTCGCACCGAGCATGCGCCGACCCCCTACGTCGACCTCTCGCGCGACGAGTGGAGCGCCCTGCGGGACAAGACGCCGCTGCCGCTGACCGCCGACGAGGTGGAGCGGCTGCGGGGGCTCGGGGACGTCATCGACCTGGACGAGGTGCGGGACGTCTATCTGCCGCTCTCCCGGCTGCTCAACCTGTACGTCCAGGCCACCTCCGGGCTGCGCGGCGCGCTGAACACCTTCCTCGGGGACGCCGGGAACGGGCACGGGGCGCAGCGCGGTACCCCGTTCGTCATAGGGGTCGCGGGCAGTGTCGCCGTCGGCAAGTCCACCAGCGCCCGTATCCTCCAGGCGCTGCTGGCCCGCTGGCCCGAGCACCCGCGGGTCGAGCTGGTGACCACGGACGGGTTCCTGCTGCCGATGAAGGAACTCCGGGCACGCGGGCTGACCTCGCGCAAAGGGTTCCCGGAGTCCTACGACCGGCGCGCCCTGACCCGCTTCGTCGCCGACATCAAGGCGGGCAAGGACGAGGTGACCGCGCCCGTCTACTCACACCTGATCTACGACATCGTCCCCGGCGAGCGGCTCACCGTGCGCCGCCCCGACATCCTCATCGTCGAGGGCCTCAACGTCCTCCAGCCCGCGCTGCCCGGCAGCGACGGCCGCACCAGGGTCGGGCTCGCCGACTACTTCGACTTCAGCGTGTACGTGGACGCCCGCGCCGAGGACATCGAGACCTGGTACCTGAACCGCTTCCGCAAGCTGCGCGCCACGGCCTTCCAGGACCCGTCCTCGTACTTCCGCAAGTACACCCAGGTCTCCGAGGAGGAGGCGCTGGACTACGCGCGCACCATGTGGCGGACCATCAACAAACCGAACCTGCTGGAGAACGTGGCCCCGACGCGCGGCCGCGCCACCCTGGTGCTCCGCAAGGGCCCGGACCACAAGGTCCAGAAGCTGTCCCTGCGCAAGCTCTGACCTCCGACGCGCGGAAGCCCCCGGCGACGACGCCAGGGGCTTCCGTACGAGGCCGGAGCGGCAGCTCAGCCCAGCGCGGACTTCACCACATCGGCCAGCCGGCCGGCGACGGCCCGGGCCTGCTCGATGTCGGCGGCCTCGACCATGACCCGCACCAGCGGCTCCGTACCCGACTGGCGCAGCAGGACGCGCCCGGTCTCGCCGAGCTCGCGCTCCGCCTCGACGACCGCGGCGGCCAGCTCGGCCGAGGTGTTCACCCGGGTCTTGTCGACGTCGGGGACGTTGATGAGAACCTGCGGCATGCGCTGCATGACCCCGGCCAGCTCGGTGAGGCTCCGGCCGGTGGCGGCGACGCGGGCCGCCAGCATCAGGCCGGTCAGCGTGCCGTCGCCGGTCGTGGCGTGGTCCAGGACGATGACGTGCCCGGACTGCTCGCCGCCGAGCGCGAAGCCCTCGGCCTTCATCGACTCCAGGACGTACCGGTCGCCGACCGCCGTCTGGACGAGCCGGATGCCCTCGCGCTCCATGGCCAGCTTGAAGCCGAGGTTCGACATCACGGTGCCGACGACGGTCTCCTTGCGCAGCTGACCGGCGTCCCGCATCGCGAGGGCCAGCACCGCGAGGATCTGGTCGCCGTCGACCTCCTCGCCCGCCGCGTCCACGGCGAGGCAGCGGTCGGCGTCACCGTCGTGCGCGATGCCGAGGTCGGCCCCGTGCTCGACGACGGCGGCGCGCAGCAGCTCCAGGTGGGTGGAACCGCAGCCGTCGTTGATGTTCAGGCCGTCCGGGTCGGCCCCGATGGTGACGACCTCGGCCCCGGCCCGCGCGAACGCCTCGGGCGAGACCCGGGCGGCGGCGCCGTGCGCCTCGTCCAGGACGACCTTGAGGCCGTCGAGCCGGTTGGGCAGGACGCCGATCAGGTGCGCGACGTAACGGTCGAAGCCCTCCGTGTAGTCGGTGACCCGCCCCACGCCGGCGCCGGTCGGACGGTTCCACGGCGCGCCGGTGCGGTGCTGCTCGTAGACCGTCTCGATCCGGTCCTCCAGCTCGTCGGCGAGCTTGTGGCCGCCGCGCGCGAAGAACTTGATGCCGTTGTCGGGCATCGCGTTGTGACTGGCGGAGAGCATCACGCCGATGTCCGCGCCGAGCGAACCGGTCAGATACGCCACCGCGGGCGTCGGCAGCACACCGACGCGCAGCACGTCGACACCGGCGCTGGCCAGGCCCGCCACGACGGCGGCCTCCAGGAACTCTCCGGATGCCCGCGGATCACGCCCGACCACGGCGGTCGGGCGATGGCCCGCGGAGGTGCCCGCCTCGGCGATGACGTGCGCCGCCGCGACCGAGAGTCCGAGCGCGAGCTCGGCCGTCAGATCGGCGTTGGCGACACCGCGTACTCCGTCCGTACCGAAGAGTCGTCCCACTGGTGTCCTCCGAAGTGCTCCGAAACCACAAACCACTGCACAGCAAACGAACTGGCAACCAAACAACACATGCAACGAAAACAACGCAAAAAAGCAAAAGGGCACGTCGGACGGCATGTCGCGGCCGACCTGCGAGATGCGCGACAGCGCTCACCGGTTCGCGGTCCCGTGCGGACCGATGAACGTCTTATGCCGTTATACGCCCGCGGGGGCTGATAAACGAACGCCCCGGCAGCACAGAGCGTGCCGCCGGGGCGAACGTGACAGTCGAGCAGGCGAGATTTAGCGCTTGCTGTACTGCGGGGCCTTACGGGCCTTCTTGAGACCGGCCTTCTTGCGCTCGACCGCACGGTCGTCGCGGGAGAGGAAGCCGGCCTTCTTCAGCGTGGCGCGGTTGTTGTCCACGTCCGCCTCGTTCAGCGCGCGGGCCACACCGAGGCGCAGGGCGCCGGCCTGACCGGAGACGCCGCCACCCGAGATGCGGGCGATGACGTCGTAGCGGCCGTCGAGCTCGAGCACCTTGAAGGGCTCGTTGACTTCCTGCTGGTGCACCTTGTTGGGGAAGTAGTCCTCAAGGGTGCGACCGTTGATCTTCCACTTGCCGGTGCCCGGAACGATCCGGACGCGGGCGATGGCGTTCTTGCGACGGCCAAGGCCGGCCGCGGGCTGCGGGTCACCGAAGCGGCCCGCGAGGGACTCGCTGGTGTACTCGCCCTCGACGGGAACCTCGGACTCGAAGGTGGTCACCTCGGCGAAGGTCTCCTCGCCCTCGGTGCCCTCGACGGGGTTCTCAACAGTGGTCTCGGCCACGATTCTCCTCAGATCTTTCTGTACGTCTTAGGGGGTGGCCGGAACTACTGCGCGACCTGGGTGATCTCGAACGGGACCGGCTGCTGAGCAGCGTGCGGGTGCTGGTCGCCCGCGTAGACCTTGAGCTTCGAGAGCATCTGACGGCCCAGGGTGTTCTTGGGGATCATGCCCTTGATGGCCTTCTCGACGGCCTTCTCGGGGTTCTTCGCGAGAAGCTCGTCGTAGCGCACCGAACGGAGACCGCCCGGGAAGCCGGAGTGGCGGTACGCCATCTTCTGGGTCTTCTTGTTGCCGGACAGGTGAACCTTGTCGGCGTTGATGATGATGACGAAGTCGCCCATGTCCATGTGGGGGGCGTAGATCGCCTTGTGCTTGCCTCGGAGGAGGTTCGCAGCCGTGGTGGCCAGACGGCCCAGGACGATGTCCTGAGCGTCAATGATGTGCCACTGGCGCGTGACATCGCCGGGCTTGGGGCTGTACGTACGCACTTCGCAGCCTTCGCTTCTTCAGTGGATGGGATCCAGACACACGGCACCTCTGAAGCGATCATGCAGCTGAGGCTCACAGTGCCGGGACGCTGCCCGTATGCGAGCCACTGGTAACTGCTCCAGGGAACCTACGTAAGGCCCTTCGCGTGAGAACGACGAAGCCAATACGTATAACAAACCTGAACCCTACCGGCCGCCCCCCACACAGGTCAAAACGCCCCTGCCGACCCAGCCCCGCCA
>MUNB01000210.1 GCA_002154345.1 Streptomyces griseus | reverse complement strand
GTCGTGGGAGCTTTCGGCCTGGCCGGCGGGCCGGTACGCCGAGGTGTCGTGCGGGTACGCGTCGGGCGGATAGCTGTCCGGCACGGCCAGGCCGAAAGCTCCCACGACCACGCGGCGGGCGAGCCCGGAGCGTTCGCGCCCGAGTCCTTCCTGCCGGGCCGGGCCGTCCCGGAACCCCGTAAAGACACCACCTTCAAGGAGTAGACACCATGACGAGCGATATGCCGTCCGGCCAGGTCTCGGACCTGGACTGGCTGCTGAGCGGGCTGGTCCAACGCGTGCCGTACACCCGCAGCGCGGTCCTGCTCTCGGCCGACGGGCTGGTGAAATCCGTGCACGGCATGGACCCCGACAGCGCCGACCACATGGCGGCCCTCGCCGCCGGTCTGTACTCACTGGGCCGCAGTGCCGGGGCCCGCTTCGGCGACAACGGGGACGTCCGGCAGGTGGTCGTCGAGCTGGACTCCACGCTGCTGTTCGTCTCCACCGCCGGATCCGGCACCTGTCTCGCCGTCCTCTCCGGGCGCGAGGCGGACGCCGCGGTGCTCGGCTACGAGATGGCGATGCTGGTCAAGAGTGTCCGTCCCTATCTGACGACCCCGATCCGGCAGCCGGCCGGGGCGCCGTTCACCCCGGGGATCTGAGGATGCCGGCCCCGCAGGACGGGCCCCTGCTCGACGACGCGGCCGGCCGGCTGATCCGCCCGTACACGATCAGCAACGGCCGCACCCGGCCGTCCACCGCGTTCGACCTGCTGTCCCTGATCATGGCCACCGGCATCGAGCCGGACATCCCGCTCGGCCCCGAGCACACCGTGGCCCTCGGCCTGTGCGAAGGGCCGATGTCCGTCGCCGAGATCGCCGCACACCTCCGGCTGCCCGCGGTCGTCGCCAAGGTCATCCTCTCCGACCTGGTCGCCTGCGGCGCCGTCACCGCGCACGCTCCCGCTTTCCATGACATGCCCACCGACCGATCCCTGCTGGAGGCAGTGCTCGATGGTTTACGACGACAGCTCTGACCGCCCCGGAACCTCCGAGTTCTTTCCCGTCGCCCTCAAGGTCCTGGTCGCCGGCGGATTCGGCGTCGGCAAGACGACGTTCGTGGGAGCGGTCAGCGAGATCGCCCCGCTGTCCACCGAGGAACTGCTCACCCAGGTCAGTGTGGGGACCGACAATCTGGACGGCGTGGAGTCCAAGACGGCCACCACCGTCGCCATGGACTTCGGCCGTATCACCCTCTCCGAGCAGCATGTGCTCTATCTGTTCGGCACACCGGGTCAGGAGCGCTTCTGGTTCATGTGGGACGAACTCTCCCAGGGCGCGCTCGGAGCCGTGGTGCTGGCCGACACCCGACGCCTCGCCGAATGCTTCGCCGCGGTGGACTTCTTCGAACGGCGCGGCATCGGATTCATCGTCGCCGTCAACGAGTTCGACGGCGCCTACCGCTACGAACCGGACGAGGTCCGCGCCGCGCTCGACCTCGGGCCCGAGGTGCCCGTCGTCCTGTGCGACGCCCGGATCGCCAGCTCCGGCACGGGCGCCCTCGTCACCCTCGTACAACACCTCATCAACGCCACCACGGCCCCCGCACAGCTGCAGACCTTCGGAGCCCACCCGTGACATCCTTCGCCACCGGCAGGATGCTCCTGACGCCCACCGACCGGCACGGCCCGGCCCGCGCACAGCGGCTGCGCAAGCTGGATCTCGGGGAACGCCCCGACGCCTCCTACGACAACTTCGACGCCTTCGCCGACAAGGTGGCCGAAGTGACCGCCACGCCCTTCTCGATGGTCAACTTCATCGACGAGAACCGGCAGTTCTTCGCCGGACTGCACACCCCGGCGGGCAACCGCGGTGGTCAGGACCTCGGTTCGGCGGCGGCGGGCAGCAGCCGCAGCAGCCGGTACATGGCCCGCGACCACGGCTACTGCCCCCATGTCCTGGTCCGGCGCAAGGCCCTCGTCCTGGACGACGTCTGCGACTACCCGCGGTTCGCGGGCAATCCGGTGGTGGACGACATAGGCATCCGCTCCTATCTCGGGGCGCCGCTGATCGACCGCACCGGCATCGCGCTGGGCACCGTCTGTGCCGTCGACACCGTGCCGCGCCCCTGGGGGCGGGCCGGGCTCGACACCATCAAGTCGCTCGCCCATGAACTCGTCCGCCAGATCGACGACCGGGAGGGCCACCACCCGCTCTGACTCCGACCGCTCCCCGTATCCGGTCCGGTCCGCTCAACTCCCGGGCGGCGCACCGGTGCTGCCCCGCAGGACCACGTTCCCCTCGATCCGCAGCACCCGGGAGCGCCCCGCTCCCGACGGTGTCCGCAACGCGAGGGCGATCACCTGCTCGCCCATCTCGGTGAGCGGCAGCGCCACCGTGGTCAGCGGCGGCGACACCTCGCGTACGACGGGGATGTCGTCGAAGCCCGCGAGCGACATGTCCTCGGGCACGCGTATGCCGGCCTCCCGCAGCGCGGCGAGCGCGCCGACCGCCATCACATCGGTCACCGCGAACAGACAGGTCGGCCGCGGCCCCCCGGCGGCCAGCAGTTGCCGTGTCGCCGTGTGCCCGCCCTCCCGGGTGAACGCGCCCCGCACCACCCGCTCCAGGGTGATGCCCGCCCCGGCCAGCCCCTCGCGGAATCCGGTCAACCGGTCGGCCACCGTGGTCAGTTCGGGCGGCCCGCTCAGCACCGCGAACTCCCGGTGCCCCAGCGCCACCAGCGAGGCCGCGAGCGCCGCCGCCCCGGCCCGGTTCTCCGGCTGCACGGTGTCCACCCGCATGGACCGGTGCCGGCTGACCACCGCGACCCGCCCGCCGGCCCGGACGTACGGCTCCAGCTCCGCGTCCATCGCCCGCTCCCAGGCCCGGTCCTGGAAGCCGGAGCCGATCAGCAGGATGGCCCGTGCGCGCTGGGCCCGCAGCATCGAGACGTACGCGATCTCACGGGCGGGTTCGCGGAAGGTGGAGGCGAGCATCACCAGCAGATCCTGTTCGGCGGCCGCGCGCATCACCCCGCCGGCGATGCCCGCGAAGTAGGGATCGCCGACGTCGTGGCAGATCAGCCCGACCGTACGGTTCCCCTCGGCGCTCGCCAGGGCCTGGGCGTGGGCGTTGGGGATGTAGCCGAGCAGATCGGCCGCCGCGCGGACCCGGCCGCGCAGATCGTCGCGGACCCGGGTGGTGCCGTTCAGCGCCCGGGACGCGGTGGCCAGCGAGACGCCCGCCTCGCGCGCCACCGCGTCGAGCGTCACATGGGCGGCGGGGGCCCGGCGGCGCGTATCGGGGTGGACCGGTGTTTCCCGTTCACTCAACTCGACCCCCAGGGGTGCGGTGGTGGCAGGGCCCCGAAACTTCGGGACGACCTATTGACCGTGCGAGGGAGCAGTCATTAGCGTGGCGGCACCTTACCAGAAAGCGCTTTCTGAAAGCGCCTTCACGGTAGGCCCGCAGCATCGCATCTTGCACAGCTCTCCACAACTGCCCCCGAAGTCCAGGGAGTTCACCGTGAGTCAGAGCGCGCTGACCAAGCGCCCCGCCGATGTGGCGGGGGTCGCCCGCAGGGCGGGTCCCACGACCGGCGAGCGGCTCGTCCGCGCGGCGGAGCAGAGCTGGCGGCCGCTCGCCCTGCTGCTGGCCGCGCTGGTGGTCTGGTGGGCGATCGCGGCCGCCGAGCTGATCGAGCCCTATCTCGTGCCGTCGCCGGGTGCCACCCTCGACGTCCTGACCTCGAAGGCCGGTTACCTCTGGGAGCACACCTGGGTGACGACGTACGAGACGCTCCTCGGCTTCGTCATCGCGGTCGCCGTCGGCGTGCTCGCCGCGGTGGTGATGGTGTACTCCTCGACGGTGGAGCGCACGCTCTACCCGATCCTGCTCTTCGCCCAGGTCGTGCCGAAGATCGCCATCGCCCCGCTGTTCGTGGTGTGGCTCGGCTTCGGCATCGCCCCCAAGATCCTGATCGCCGTGCTCATCGCCTTCTTCCCGGTGGTGATCTCGATGGTCACCGGGCTCAAGGCGGTGGACCCGGAGATGCTCCAACTGTCCGCCACCATGGGGGCGAAGCCCTGGCAGACCTTTGTGAAGATCCGCTTCCCGGCCTCCCTGCCGCATCTGTTCTCCGGCCTCAAGGTGGCCGTCACCCTCGCGGTGACCGGCGCGGTCGTCGGCGAGTTCGTCGGGGCGAACGAGGGGCTCGGCTACGTCATCCTCCAGGCCAACGGCAACCTCGACACCCCGATGCTCTTCGCGGGGCTGCTGGTGATGTCGCTGATCGGCGTCGTGCTCTTCGTCGTCGTCGAGATCGCCGAGAAGCTGCTCCTGCCGTGGCACGCCAGCCGCCGGGACACCTCGGCCACCACCACGTACTGAAACACGCACCGACCTCCTCGTGAGAAGGGCCAGCCCATGCATGCGCGCAGACTCCTGATCGGTGTCGTACCCCTCGTCCTGGTGGCCACCGCCTGCGGCGGCGAGGACGCCTCGACCAGCACCAGTGACTCCGGCAAGAAGCTGGACAAGGTCACGCTGACGCTCAACTGGTATCCGTACGGCGAACACGCGCCGTTCTACTACGGCAAGCAGCAGAAGATCTTCGAGAAGCACGGCATCGACCTGGACATCCGGGCGGGCCAGGGCTCCCAGAAGACCGTCCAGGCGACGGCCGCGGGGCAGACCGACTTCGGCTGGGCCGACACCCCGGCCCTGCTCGCGGGCGTCGACCAGGGCGTCAAGGTGAAGAGCCTCGGCGTCTTCCTCCAGACCACCCCGGCCTCCGTGCAGTCCTTCGACGCCAAGGGCATCGAGGGGCCCGCCGACCTCAAGGGGCGGACGATCGCCGGGACGGCCGGGGACGCGCTGTCGAAGACCTTCCCGATCTTCCTCAAGAAGAACGGCATCGGGGAATCGGACGTCACCGTGCAGAACACCGACCCGGCGGGCAAGATCGCCGCGGTGATCTCGGGGAAGACGGACGGGCTGCTCGGCTACGCCAGCGACCAGGGCCCGACCATGCAGGACAAGGCCAAGAAGCCGGTCTCCTACCTCCGCTTCTCCGAGCACGGGCTGAACTTCTACTCCAACGGGCTGCTCGCCGGCCAGAAGATCCTCAGCTCCAGGCCTGAAGTGGCGGAGCGCATGGTGAAGGCGGTCAGCGAGGCCTGGACGGCCGCCGCGAAGGCGCCCGAACCTGCCGTGGCGGCGATGGAGGGCGCCTCCGAGCAACTGCCGCCGAAGACCGTGCTGTCCGAGCAGTTCACGACGACGCTGACCCTGCTCCACACGGCGGCGACCGAGGGCAAGGCGCCGGGCGTCAACACCGAGGAGGACTGGCAGCAGACCATCGATGTGTTCGCCGAGGCGGGCATGGTCACGAAGCCGAAGGCCGTGGGGGAGTACTGGGACACGAAGACGGCGCTGAAGGGATGACGATGCCGAAGCAACAGACGACGCCGCGCGCCCCGTCCGCGTCCGGGGCGGGCCCGGCGGCCGGGGTCCGGCTCACGGATGTGGCGGTCCGCTTCCGCAGCAAGAAGCGTGATGTCACGGCGCTCAGCGAGGTGTCGCTGGATGTGGCGCCGGGCGAGTTCGTCGCCATCGTCGGGCCGTCGGGGTGCGGCAAGTCCACCCTCCTCAAGCTGGTGGCCGGCCTGCTCACCGCCTCCTCGGGCGACGTCCTCCTCGGCGGCGAGCGCGTCACCGGGCCCCGGCACGACATCGGTTACGTCTTCCAGCGCGCGGCCCTGCTGGAGTGGCGCTCGGCGCTCCGCAACATCCTGCTCCAGGCGGAGATCCGCCACATGGAACCGGCCCAGGCGCGTGGCCGGGCCGACGAGCTGATCCGGATGACCGGACTGACCGGCTTCGAGGACGCCTATCCGCACGAACTCTCCGGCGGCATGCAGCAACGCGTCGCGCTCTGCCGGGCGTTGCTGCACGAACCGCCGGTCCTGCTGATGGACGAGCCGTTCGGCGCGCTCGACGCCCTCACCCGCGAGCAGATGAACACCGAGCTGAACCGGATCTGGCGGACCACCGGCACCACGGTCCTGCTGGTCACCCACTCCATCTCGGAGGCCGTCTACCTGGCCGACCGGGTCGTGGTGATGAGCCCGCGCCCCGGCACCGTCACGGAGATCATCGAGGTGGGCCTGCCCGCCGAGCGCGACTACAGCGAGACGCTGGGCCGCCCGGAGTTCCGGGCGGCGGCGGCGCACATCCGCGACCTGCTGGGGGCGGTGTCCGCGCACGACTGAGGGAGTCCTCGCGAGGAGGCGACAGGAGAGGCGGTACGTGCCGGGCGGGTATTCCGCCCGGCACGTTCCGTGTTACGGGCCGCGGTGTGCCGCCACGACGGCCCGGTCACGATCCGCCGGACGTGCCCGGAGCCCGCACCGCTTCGGCCACGACGCCGACCGCGCGCAGTCTGTGTGCCGGCAGTTCGATCTCGGACCCGGTGCCGTGATGGCCGCCGCCGAGTATCAGCTCCAGCAGTGCCCGTGCCTCGGGGAGCGTCCGTTCGCCGTCGACCCGCAGCCGGGGCATACGCGGCAGGGCCCCTCTCCGTAGGCGGGCCCCTTTCTGTTAAGGGTTCTAACGGGAGCTATTGCGAGGTGCTGTAGCGGTGGTTACAGTATCTAACAGAAGTAAGCACCCCGAAGGGATCTGACATGACCATCGCCCAGCCCCTCCATGCCGTCCTCGGCTCCGGACCCGCCGGCACCGCCCTCGCCCGGGAACTCGTCCGCCGGGGCCACCCCGTCCGGCTGGTCGACCGGTCGGGGAGCGGGCCCGCGCTCGAAGGCGTCGAACGGGTCGCCGCCGATGTCGCCACCGCCGAAGGCGCCCGCGCCGCCGTGGCCGGGGCAGCGGTCGTCCACCACTGCGTCAATGTCGGCTATCACCTCCAGGTGGAGGTCATGCCGAAGATCCAGGAGGCCGTCCTCGGGGCGGCCGAGGCGGCGGGCGCGCGGCTGGTCGTGCTCGACACGGTCTATCCGTACGGGGAGACACACGGCGCGGTGATGACCGAGGACAGCCCGTGGAACGCCACCACCCGCAAGGGCCGGATGCGCGCCGAGCTCGACGCCCGCTACCTCGCCGCCCACCGTGAGGGCCGGCTCCCCGTCGTCCTCGGGCGCTCCGCCGACTTCGTCGGGCCCGAGGTCCTCAACTCCACGCTCGGCGGCGCCGTCTTCCCCGCCGCGCTCACCGGGCAGCCCGTGCCCGCGCTCGGCGACATCGACCTGCCGCACAGCTACACCTACATCGAGGACGTCGCCGCCGGTCTCGCCACGCTCGGCGAACACCCGGACGCCGACGGCCGGGTGTGGCACCTGCCCACCGCGCCGGCCCGCACCACCCGTGAGATCCTCGCGCTCGTCGAGCGACGCACCGGCCGCCCGATCGACTTCACCCCCGTCGCCGAACCCCGCCCCTTCGGCCCGTTCGACGAGACCTTCATGGCGGAGTACGCCGAGATGTTCTACCAGCACACCGAACCGCAGATCCTCGACTCCTCCGCCATCGAGAAGGCCTACGGCCTCACCCCCACCCCGCTGGAGACCGCGCTGGACGCCACCCTCGCCTGGTACGGGGAGTTCCTCGCCGCCCACCGCTGAGACACGGTCCGGCCCCGGGCGTCGTACCGCGCACCCGGGGCCGGACCGTTGACGCCGTCGCTCAGTAGCGCAGCCGGGAGAGATACCGGTAGCTGGCCCGCGCCGAGGCGAACGGATCGGCCGGGGCGTCATGCTCCACCAGCCACTGCTTCACCCCGCCCTGCCGCGCGGTGTCGAACATCGCCGGAAAGTCCAGGATCCCCGACCCGACGTCCGCGAAGTCCCCGTTCGGCGCCATGTCCTTCACATGGAGCGCGGGGAAGCGGCCCCGGTGGCGGACGAACAGTTCGCCCGGGTCGGAGGAGCCGCCGTCGGCCGCCCAGTACAGGTCCAGCTCGAAGCCGACCAGCTCCGGATCGGTCTCGGCGAGCAGGATGTCGTACAGGCTGACGCCGTCCACCACTTGATGGTCGCTGCCGTGATTGTGGTAGAGCAGCTTCAGCCCGGACTCCCGGGCCGCCAGCCCGGCGCGGTTGAACTGCCGTGCCACCTCCCGGTATCCGTCCGGCGAGTGCAGCGAACCCGGCAGGCTCGGCACCACGATCCACTGACCGCCGAGGGTGTGGACGTCCTCCAGCGCCTGCGGCAGACCGGAGCCGGTCACGATGTCGTAGCCGACATGCTCCAGCACCGCCTTGAGCCGCGTCCGGTCCAGCATCTGCCGTATCGCGGCGGGGGAGTTGCCGTGCCGTCCGCTGACGCCGACCGTCGCGTACCCGATCTCCGCCAGCTGCTCCAGCGTGCCCGCGAAGTCCTCCGCGAGCGGCGTCCGCATGGTGTACAGGTGCATCCCGATCCCCGACGGCGGGATCCGCCGGCAGCCCCGCCGGCCGGCCGCGACAGCTGGGGCGGCGCTCAGTCCGACGGCGGCCACCGCCCCCAACGCCGTACCGAGAAAGGCTCTTCGGGCTCCGTTCACGTGCTCCTCTCCCACAGGACTCCTCACTTCACGTCGATTCACTGCGCATCGGCTCACTTCACGTCGATGCGGACGGCGCCGGTGCTCGTGTCGCCCTTGTCATCGGTGACCGTCAGATGCGCGGTGTAGGCGCCCTTGCGGTCGTAGGTGTGCGTCGCCGTCGCGCCCTCGGGCCCGGACGGCTTCACGTTGTCGCCGAAGTCCCAGTGGTACGAGGCGATCGTGCGGCCCTCCGCGAGCTCGACCGTGCTGCTCAGCGACACGGCGAGCGGTGCGGCGCCGGATGCCGGTTCGGCGTTCACCGCCACCGTCGTCCCGGCTTCCTTCTCCACCCCGGGGCCGTTGAAGTGCAGCCAGTCGACCGACAGCAGATCGGCCTTGTCGGGACTCCAGTCGGGGCTGGTGAAGACCGCGTACAGGGTGGTCGTGGAGCCGGGATCCTTGAGCTCCGTCGTCGGCGATATCAGCTTGTCGTAGCCGCCGGTGTTCGGGATCTCCACCGAGCCCAGCAGCTTGCCGGTGGGGGAGTCCGCGCGGAACTCCACGGTGCCGCCGAGCCCGCCGGACGACGCGCCGACCGTCACCGAGTCGACGTTCTGGAGGTTCACCGGGTCGAAGCTGACCCAGTCGCCGTCCTCGATCTCGATCAGCCGCTTCCCGCCGGACGCGTCGGCCCGACTGCCGATGTCCGCACCGCCGTTGGCCCCGCCCGTCGCCGTACGGTGCTCGGCCTCGCGGAAGGAGGTGCGCAGGGTCAGCGAGGTGGAGCCGGTCAGCGCGGGTGCGTCCGGTGCGCCCTTGTCCTCGTACTGGGCGGTGATCCCGTAGTAGAGGTTCTGCCCCGGACCGTGGCTGTCCCCGGCGTCCGTGATGATCTCGCCCGCGCAGCCGGTGTAGTTGTCCAGCGGATGCAGATGGGTGTCATGGCCGAGCTGTGACTGCACCACGACCCGCGAGCAGTCGATCGGACCGCTTGCGTCGTCCTCCGCGTCGGTCACCTCCACCGTGAAGGGAATCGTGTCGCCGAAGCTGAACATCCCTCCGTCCGGCGGCTGTTGGATCGTCACCTCGGGCCGGGTGTTGCCCACCGTGATGTCCTGCACCGCGAGCGCCGTCAGTTCGTCGGGGCCGGTCACGGTGAGCCGTGCGGTGTGCAGCCCCTTGGCGGTGTACGTGTGCGAGGGGGCGGCCTCGGTCGAGTCCGTGCTGCCGTCACCGTCGAAGTCCCAGGCATAGCTCACCGGTTGGTCTCCGGGCAGCCCCGATCCCTCGCTGGAGAAGTTCACGGTCAGCGGGTCCGGCCCGCTGTCCCGGTCGACGGTGATCTTGGCGTCGGGCAGCCGGCCGTCGCCGACGTAGTCGATCCGGTAGATGCCCGCGCCCTCGTTGCTGCCGCCGCGGCCCGTGCCGCTGCCGAGGCCGAAGTCGATGACGTACAGCGCTCCGTCGGGACCGAAGTCCGCGTCGAATGGCTGGTGCCACTCCATGTCCTCGAAGATGCCGTTGATCGACTGGAGGTCCCCCGCCTTCACCGGGGCGAACCGGGGATCGGTGAAGGTCTGGTCCTCGCTCTGGAACGAGAACGTCTTGAACCAGCCCCTGGTCAGCTCGTAGTTGAACGCCTTCCCCTCGAAGTACTCCGGGAACTTGGTGCGGTAGGTGTTGTCCGGGTTGTAGTCGTAGACCGGGCCGCCCATCGGACCGCCGCCACCGGTGCCCACCTCCGGGAACTCGGCCGAGGCGGAGTAGGCGTACCAGACCGTCGCGGGCTGGGCCGGCGGCAGCTCCCGCAGCCCGGTGTTGTTCGGCGAGTCGTTCACCAGTGCCGAGCAGTCGAACTTCGGGCCGGACGTCTTCGTCGCGAAGTCGTAGTCGTTGAACGGGGTGTTGTTCCCTACGCAGTACGGCCAGCCGAAGTTGCCCGCCTCCGTGATACGGGTGTACTCGACCGTGCCCTCCGGACCGCGGTCCGCCACCGCCTCGCGGGCGTCGGGTCCGTAGTCCGCGACCATCAGCGCCCCATTCGCCGGGTCGGTGGTGATCCGGAACGGGTTGCGCATGCCCATCGCGTAGATCTCGGACCGCGTCTTCTCCGTGCCCGGCGCGAAGAGGTTGCCCTCCGGGACGGAGTACGTGCCGTCGTCCTCGGGAGTGATCCGCAGGATCTTGCCGCGCAGGTCGTTGGTGTTGCCCGCGGTGCCCTGCGCGTCCCAGGCGCGACGGCCCTCGCCCTCGTCGATCGGCGTGAAGCCGTCCGAGGCGAACGGGTCGGTGTTGTCGCCGGTCGCCGCGTACAGGTTGCCGTCCTTGTCGAAGGCGAGCGAACCGGCCATGTGCGAATTGGCCCGGCCCTCGCCGCGCAGCGTCGGCACGGTCAGCAGCCGCTTCTCGGAGGCCGGGTCGACGGTGTCGCCGTCCACGGTGAAACGGGACAGGTTCAGCCGCTTCTCGACCTTGTCCGAGTACAGCAGGTACAGCCAGTTGTTCTCCGCGAAACCGGGGTCGAGCGTCAGCCCCAGCAGCCCGTCCGACTGGCTGGTCATCTCCGGGGTGTACGCGAAGTCCAGCGCGGTGGAGACCTTCATCGTCTCCTGGTCGACGACCTTCAGCTTTCCGGTCCGCTGGGCGAAGAACACCCGGCGGTCGGGGGCGACGGCCAGCTCGAACGGGTCGGCCAGATCGCTCGTGGCGAGCGGGGTCCGCTGGAACGAACCGGTGCGCGTGGCGGTGCAGTCGCCCTCCGCCGCGCCGGCCGCCCACTGGATGCCGCCGAGCAGATGCCGGACGAACGCCTCTTCCTCGAAGGCCGCCTTGTCGTGCCCGCCCGCCGTGAACCAGGAGCGGCCGCCGTCGTAGTTCTGGCACCAGGAGAACGGATGGTCCACGCCCTCGTCGAGCCCGTCGATGCCGTCGCGCACCTTGATCTGGGCGAGGGTGTGCACCTTGGACGTGGGGTTGGTGCGCCAGTTGTACCACTCCTCCTGGCGCTCCCAGAGGTCGGGAAGGTGCTGGGTCGAGGGGTGGGCGTGGTCGAGGACCTTGATCCGGCCGGTCTGGGGTACCGGGTGCTTGTCGAAGATCGCGCCGACCAGGCCCTCGTACCACTCCCAGTCCCGCTCGCTGGCGGAAGCGGAGTGCAGCCCGACCCAGCCGCCGCCCGCCCGGATGTACCGCTGGAGTGCGGCCCGTTCCTCGGCGTTGAGCAGATCGCCGGTCTCGGGCGTGGAGTTGGTGTTGTTGAAGACGACCGCCTGGAAGCGGTCCAGGTCCGCGTCGTTGAAGACCGCGGAGTCGGCGGTGGCCTCCACCTCGAAGCCGTGCTCGGCTCCGAGCTTCTTCACCGCCTCGATGCCGGCCGGGATCGAGGGGTGGTCGGAGTTGGTGACCTCGGAGTAGACGAGCACCCGGTACGAGGCCGCCGCCTGCGCGCCGGCCGGCGAGGCCACCAGCAGGGCGAGGACCAGCGCCAGGAGCGAGGTGACGGCGATGAGAGGGGACGGGCCGCCGGGGGATCGGCCGACGCGGCCGGCCCGGCGTAACGAACGGCGTCTCATGGGGCGCTCCCTGTGCGGTAGAAGCCGACTGTGGGGTATAGAAAGCGCTTTCTGAAGTACGCCGTTCAGAGTAGGTTCAGCCCTCCGGCGGGGTCAATGGGTCTGCAGTGCCCGCCGGGCCGGCCCGGCGCGGGCCCGGTCGCGGGTGGATGTCGGTGCTGGGCGTTACGGTCGGATCGAACCCGGCCACAGGCCGCCGGTGCCGTCGAAACGGAGATACGGGATGACCGCCGAGCCCACGATCACCGCCGCCGACGTCCGCTCGTCCGCGCTGTCCCTGCCCGACACCACCGAGAAGCTCGCCTGGGGGCAGCCCACCTTCCGGGTGGCCGGCAAGATCTTCGTCTCGCTCGGCGACGACGAGACGACGATGGGCGTGAAGTGCCCCCGGGAGGACCGCGCCGAGCTGATCGCCACCGAGCCGGAGAAGTTCTTCATCCGCGAGGGGCACGACGACCACTACGCCTGGATGCGCGTCCGGCTGTCCGCGCTGGAGGACGCGGACGAGCTGGCCGC